>JAGOHU010000213.1 GCA_017995975.1 Negativicutes bacterium | reverse complement strand
AAACAGCTTTGTATTAGTCTTTCAAACCGAAGCTCAAAAAGAGGACATTTTTTGGATTGCCATGAGCCTATGGAAATCCAAATTCTGGATGCCTTTTCTTCGAGGTTCGGTTATTCCGTTCTTATCTCTCTATGAATTCAAAAAAGAGTTCAATCCAAAAGCAACCCGATTAATGCGTGAACACGAGCTGCACAAAAAAAATGTACAAGCACTGAAGCTGCTGCAAGAACAAGAAAACCACCACAACAAAAACATCCACCTCATCAACGAGCTCAAAAACGCAATTATGATGAGGTATAGAATGAAATAATAGTAAGCCTAGACTAATTAGTCTAGGCTTTATTTAAAAAAATTAAAATGATTTTTTAAATTTGTTAATATAATTGAAAAAATGGAAATAGAAAAATGGCTAAATAGAGAGTTTGAAGGAAGTGAATTTACTATATGGAATTATGATGAAAGTGTTTCAATAGAAGAATTAGAAGAATTAGGATATCCTTATGCTACTGCTTGTATTGAAATAGATGATGAAACATTTATCGCAGTAGATTGCGGAGATCTAACTCCTTTTGAATTTATTCAGAATAATCAAAATACTAAGTTCATTCTAGATGCCTTTAAGCATCCTCGTAGAATAAATTCGTTTTTAGGAAACGTAAAAATGTTTTACGCAAAACAATTGTCTTCAGAAGAATTTTCAGAATATCAATATGGTCGCTTTGCAATTGATATTTTTAAAAATGGTGATAACTATTTTGGAGCACCAAGAATTGGATATAGTTCTGATTTTATGATCGATTTATTTTTCGAAAAACTTAGAGAGAAATGGAATAAAATTAGAGTTTCTAAAAATACTCTTGATAAAATTTACTCATTCGAAGCGGAAGAAGTTGGATCAGCGTCTTTTCAAGTTGATTTTTTTAGTGAAGAACCATACTATTTAATAAGTTTTGAAACTTTAGGAATAACTTATAATAGATTAGGAGAAATAATTAGTGCAATTCATGAAGATATTTATAAAGATGACTAAATAGATTAACTTAACATACAATATAAGTCTAAAATGTCGTCTTTGATTGAATTATTTCAAGTTTATTGAATATATAAAAAAAGCCTGAATAAAATTCAGGCTTTCACATACTCAGTAAAGGTTACCAATCAAAACTGAGCTATTTCTTTTTTGAGGTGAGGCGTTTTAAAAGAACTGTAACACAAAAACTCACTACTGCTCCAATAAAGGCTAAAACTATTGTTTTAAACACATCTGCTGAGGTTAAATTAGGAATAACACTCAATGCAAATCCTCCAAAAGTTCCTGCCTTCAAAGTTAAAGAATTATCCATTCGCTCCAACGTCAGTTTCGGGCTTTGCCTCATCTTTTTTGTTGGTTTTGTCATCAACAGTAATCTGGCTTACTGCTGATAAAACACCACCTGCAACGGCAGCATAACCCGCAACAGTTACTACAACAGCAGGTAAAGCTACTGGAGCAGCTACAATGCTTCCACTTACTGCTAATAAGGTTAATCCAATGGTGCGCAACACCTTAAAAAATTTCGGAGTGGGTGCCTTAGCACGTTCTACTACATTCATAATCTTTCAATTTTGTCATCCTGTAAAGGATCTATTGTACAATCAATTCCACACTTTCTTTGTTATCCAAAGCTTTATAAACCAAGTCTTTCAACTTTGTAAAAGCTTTTCTAGATAGCAAACCTATTCCAGGTCCAGAAAGTTTCGTAACAGGAGCAATACAGCCAAGCAATTCCTTTTCCGCATTATTGGCTGGATGTATCAAAATATACATTCTGTTCGGTACATCCACCAATTCTAAATGCCATTTGTATTTCGCACTATATCGCTTTCTAATATAATATTTCCCCTCCGGAATACAGGAAATCCCACGTTCATTTCGCTTCCACGGCAATTCAATCGTATAACTAATCAATTTGCCCTCACATTCCAATTTTCCATTCGTTCCTTCAGGGAAATAAGTTCTAGTTAAAAACAGTATCATACTGACCACTTAAAACTGATCACTGACCACTATTAAACGCCTCCGTCAACCGCTACAATCGATAACGGGTTAAAAGCTCCATTTTTCAATGGATACATTTGCCCATTAATTTGTTGGTAAAACTCCACACCAAGAGCCAAAACAAGTGGGTGAGTAGAGTTAGCAGTCACCGCATTACTCAAGTTGATGACAGCTGTTGCTGTAGCATCCCAAGGTAAAATCGCAGTTTCAGAAGTAGCCACTTCATACGATTCTCCAGTAAAGTCAATTGCAGCTCCACCAGAAATCACTTTAAAGTGAGTAGTTCCACTAGGAGCAGCAATCATATTCGCAGGAATAAAAGCAGGAATACTAACATCCAAAGATCCAGCTACTCGGTCAATATCCGTAGTAAAAGGAGCAAACAAAGAAGTTCCTAATTTTCCACGAATATTAAATTCAAAACCAAGAACCAATTCAATTTCCCCATCAATTACATTACGTAATCCTCTATCACTCACAGCATCCATCTGGATAACTTTCACCATTTGTTGTGTCAAACGACTCACCATTCTACCATCAGCAGAATTTAACAACAATGGGCGTAAAGCGGTTCTTAAAAGCTTACCTGCTTTTCCAGCTCTACCAAATTCAGAACCGTTCTCACGCGTTCTTTGAAACG
>JAGOHU010000065.1 GCA_017995975.1 Negativicutes bacterium | reverse complement strand
TCAAAGGGATTTTTTACTATGTTTATATTTTTGCGTTAACGATTCTTTTTGAAATCTAATGACTTCCTCTATCACTGCATCAAAAGCCTCTCTTAATAGCCCCATTTCCACTCGAACAATATTGTCAATATGTATCCCCAGGGTGACGACAGCTGGTTGATTAAACTCTTTTGCCAATTGATGAGCCAAATTTTTTGCCCATTCATCTTCTTTATGTCCAGTCAAGCACAGTACAGATACACTAGCTGAAGTAATGTTCGAATCTTCTAAGCTCGGGCGTGGTATCCCTAAAGCGATAGCTCCAACATGAGGAGAAGTGCCCCCGCCTATCCAAAGGGTCAAGTCTCGACCCGAGTCAATCAAGATCGCTTCGATTTTATATTTTCCTTTACCGGCTAAGAATTTTTCAAAAACAACCATGTTTAAATTCCCTCCCAAGACCGAAATTCTTCATGATGTAAGTCAAATTGCATCAAAATTTTCCCGATAATGTGATGCACTTGGTCTTCAAGAGTTTGAGGTTTATTGTAAAATGTGAGCATTGGCGGAATGATCGCACATCCCAGCTCCGAAGCGATCAATAAATTCTGCAAATGAACTTTCCCCAAAGGCATTTCTCGGGGTACAAGCACTACTTTACGATTTTCTTTTAAACAAACATCGGCTGCTCGCACCAATAAATTGCTAGCATAACCATGGGCAATTCCCGAAAGAGACTTCATACTACAAGGAATTACGATCATTCCATCGGTTCTATAAGAACCACTGGAGATCACTGCTGCTAGATTGGCATCATCATGACAATAATCAGCCAATTGGGTCAGAGATTCTAATTGACCCAAGCCTTCATATCGAAGCGTTTCCTTAGCTCCTTCGGTGACAATCAAATGAATTTCGCAATCTTTATTTTTTTTCAAAGCTTTAATAAGCTCAAATCCCAAACAAACTCCAGTCGCTCCTGATATACCAACAATCAAACGCATTTGAAAACCTCCTCTCCAAGCTATTTACATCATTGATTTTAATAAAGGGATAATATAGGTGGTCCACAAATAGGAGAAAGGCATAATTAATAGCATTGCCGGAAGCATATTGCCAATTGGGAACACTTTAATGCCACAAATTCTTAGACCAGTTGCAAACATCAATACTCCTCCGCAGGCAGAAAAATCAGCCAACATACTTGCATTGGTCAGAGGCATAATTAAGGCAGCGCTTAGGAATAGAAGGAATAGTACGATAAATTGTGGTATTGCCACAACACTTACAATATATCCTAAAGAGGCTGCAAAAATAGCAGCGGTAAATAAATCAAGAATCGATTTCGTAATCAAAATCGTATGATCCCCTGTTAGCCCTGATTGAAGGGCTCCAAAAATACCGGTACCACTGGCAACAAACAAAACGATAATCCCAATGAGCTTTTCCATATATTCGTCTGCTCCAACTAAGGATTTATTAGGAAAAACAGCAGCAATGGGCTTTTCAAATTTACGAGCTCCCCAAGCAATTCCTTTTTCCAAATAGATCAATTCGCCAATCGCAGTACCAATAATAATTGCAAATACCAACGCGGGCAAGGTTTGCATCTTCACAATGGTTGAAATGCCCATCGAACAGGAGCAAATACCAAAAATCAATGTTAAATTGATTCGTAATCGCTCAGGAATCTTTTCTCCAAGCATTGCTCCCACAGCTCCACCAACAAATACAGATAATGCATTCACCACAACACCTAAAGGGAAAAAAAGCATATAATTACCTACTTTCAGATGATAAAAGCTCTGGAGCCTCAGACAAGACTCCAGTTCTTTTTCGTCTTTTTATTTTTTAAATAAGTTGGGTGCATAAGGAGTAGGGTCTACTTCTTTAAATTGAGCTCGTTGAAAATCTTTTTTCAAATGAAAAGGAACTGTGCAGTCAAAAATCGTCTTACAAGAAATCCCTCTATCGGAAATGGAATTGCTGAATTCCGGATCCTGAGAAGGATCTAGTGGATGACAACGAACACCTGGAATCATGATAATATCTTTATCCCCTTGAAAGCGAGTATTCATCGCCCAAAGTACATCATTACTGTCAAACAAATCGACATCCTCATCCACCAAAATCACATGCTTCAGTTCTGGGAATGCTGAGAAAGCTAATAAAGCAGCTTGTCTTTGACGCCCCTCATCGCTAGGTATGGATTTTTTAAACTGAATCACTGCCATAAATTTACCGCCCCCAGCAGTATGGGCATACACATTGACTAACCTGCCTGGCATGGCTTTTTCTACCATTTCAATAATGCTTGCTTCGGTCGGAATTCCTGCCATGCTGACATGCTCTTCACTGGGGCCGATGCAAGTCTGCATAATTGGATTCTTTCGGCAGGTAATTGCTTTTACTTTGATCAGAGGCACGGCTGGATTGGCAGGGCCAGTATAGCCTGGGAATTCAGGCATCGCCTTGCCTGTATTAGTATTTTGATCTTCCACGACTCGAACCCCTGGCAAAAGTTCTCCTTCGATTACATATTCTGCATTGGCAATTGCTTTTTCATTAATAGTAAGACAATCCACCAATTCGACTGCTTCTTTGCGAATCGCACCAGCAATGCTCAATTCATTAAAGCCAAGTGGCGTTGTAGGTGGCTCAAAACAAGCAGCAATTTCTATTGCTGGGTCTACTCCAATACTGATTGAAATCGGCAAAGGTTTCCCAGCAGCTTCTGCTTTTTCTCGAAATACTCCCAAATGACGTGCCCCCGGAGTAAAGAACATCGAAATTTCATCTTTGCTTTGTAAGCAAAGTCGATGAATTGTAACATCCGATATCCCCTCTTCTGGATCGCTAGCATAACACATTCCCATGGTGATATAAGGACCTGCGTCTTCTGGTGTATTGGTCGGTGCTGGTAAAATTTTTCGAATATCAAAGCCCGGATCCTCAGCTCGATAAACCACTTCTTGGCAAAGAGCTTTCTCTTTACCAACTACTACTGGAGCTATTGGATTAACGGCTGCTTCTCGTAATAAAAAACCAAGCCGTTCGGGCTTCTCGCCCAAAAGCAGTCCTACTCGTTCGCGGCTTGCTAAAAGACCTATAAGTACTTTTGCATCGGCATGTCCTTTTACATTATTAAAAATCATAACTGGCCCGATACGGGTTGGACGCATCACCGTACCACCTGCCCCTATATACCGATAAACTCCCGCAATCTCAGCGTGTGGGTCTACAGCCACATCAGTTTCAATCAATTGACCAGGAATCGTTTCCAACAAATCAATTGCTGAACGAAGATCAATTACCTTTTTCACCATAAAAAAAACCTCCTTCACATATTTCGATTAGCTACCTAATTTCAAGATAAATTATATAGCTACTATATGGTCAAGAGATTTTTCGAAAATTCTGTTATTTTTTTATTGGTATTTCCAAAATGCAAAAATCTACGTTTTTGTCTGATTGATAAAAAGTAGTATCTAACAAGCAGACATCTAGAATATCCCCAGTGATTTCGTAATCATTTTCTAGAATCCACTGATGTAATTTTTCAACAGCTTCGGTTTCATAAGGCATCCCGTAGCGACAAAAACAAGCATAATCCCCCTTTGGAACCTTTTTCGAACCAGGTATTTCTTCAAAATAGGGCGTAAAAATAAAAGACCCGGCTCCTTCTAAAATATCACCACTCTCTAACGAATTTTTACGAATCAAGGTCCCAAAACCATTGATCAGAGCAAAATTACCTTTATTGACCCGTTGCCAAGCTTTCATCAAAGTAGTATGAAGCTCTTTTCGATTCGGTGGTTCTTGAAAAGACTCACAAATAATACTACGCTCTGAAAAATATTTAATAAAAGGAACCTCCAATTTATAATGTTCCTCTACTACAAATTCATGCTGGTTAATTCGTTGCTGGACATAGGATCGAATCCGATTTAAGTCACTAATTTGTTTGGTAAGTTCTTCTTTTCTTTCATTTAAAAGTGCAATTACTTTCTTTGGTTCTCGATCTTTGAAATAATCTCCAATATCTTTTAAACTCACTCCAATTGATTTTAAAAAGCAAATTTCTCGTAAAAAAGGGATTTGTACTTCCCTATAAAAACGATACCCTTTTTCATCAATATATGCAGGTTTAAAAATGTCCATTTGGTCATAGTAAATTAAAGTTTGTCTAGAAATATTATGAATTTTTGCCATTTTGCTAATTGAAAGAAGGTTCATCGAAAACACTCCTAACCATAATATAATTTCAAATCTAGATTAAAAGAATTTCTCTCATTATATAATACCAGTATATAGCTACTATACAGTTACTTATTTGTAATTTAATCACTGTTTTTTTTATGGGCTGATTAGGGATTGTCAAAAAAAGGAGACCTCTTATCTTAATATCAATTTAAGATAAGAGGTCTCTTCATTTTGCAGTTTATTTAGTTAGCAATTTCCAGGCGATTCGAGCCAAGGTTTCTTGACCTTGGAGAATTGCACTTTCATCGATATCGAATTTTGGGTGATGGTGCGGATAAGCAGCTCCCACTTCTGGATTGCCTGCTCCAACGAAGAAATATACTCCCGGTGCTTTTTGCATAAAGTAGGAAAAATCTTCTCCTCCAAGGGTTGGTTTGTTATCAATTCGCTTCTCTCGCCCATAACGGGTGTCAATCACTTCGCGAGCAATCTCCAGTACTTCTGGGTCATTTACTACAGCTGGGTAGCCATAGACTCGGTTCAATTGATAAGTAGCTCCCATGGCCTCACAAGTCCCTTTACAAATGGTCTCGATCCGATCAAAGATCAAATCTCGGGTCTCATCATTTAAAGTCCGCATATTGCCTCTAATGATCGTTTTATCAGGAATTACATTAAAGGCTGACCCGGAGTGGAATTCGCCAATCGACACAACTCCGGTTTCCAAAGGATCTACGCTTCGGCTCATAATGGTATTCAAGCCCAACACGATTTGAGAACCAACTAAAATTGGGTCTACGCATTGGTGAGGCATCGAGCCGTGTCCCCCTACTCCTTGTACGATAATCTCGAAGCAATTGGGAGAACCCATCATCACTTCATTGATACCAATTGATCCAGCTGGAACTGGCTCCCATACATGAAGGCCGATCACATAGTCGACTCCATCCATACAACCTTCTTCTACCATCAGTGAAGCTCCCCCATCGAACCATTCTTCGCTTGGTTGAAAAAGGAGACGAATCGTACCAGGAAGTTCTGCTTGGTTGGCTTTGAAAGCCGCCGCCAAGCCAAGGAGGCCAGCTGTATGAGCATCATGACCACAGGCATGGCAGACTCCTTCATTTTGGGAGCAATAAGGCTTGTCAATCTGATCGGACATAGCCAACGCATCGATATCAGCTCGAATCGCTACCGTTTTCCCTGGCTTTCCACCTTTGATATCTGCAATGACTCCAGTGTCTGCACTTTTTTGACTTTCAATTCCCATCGAAGCCAAAAGCTCCATAATTTTCTTTTGGGTCTCAAATTCTTTTCCGCTTACTTCCGGATTTTGGTGAAAATGTCGACGCCAGCCAATCACTTCTTCTTGATGGTCGGTCAACCATTGAATCATCTTCTCGTTCATGGAAATCCTCCTACTTACTTATTTCTTTCTATTTTACTATTTTTTCTAGGCTCGCAGTACATCATCATCCGATTTATTAGTCACCAAGCTCACTACCACAAAAACGGCAATGTTCACCACTAATGCCAAGAAGCCAGTATTGACATGGCCACCCAAAGCAGGAACCGCTACAATCGACATCTTATTGAGAATGAGCAGATAGAATACCAATCCTTCTCCTACAATGAGACTGGCAAAAGCCGCTGCTTTGGTAGACTTTTTCCAGAAAAGTCCCAACACAATCATTGGGAAGAATTGAGTCACACCCATATAACCACTCAGTAGCAAATCTACTAAAGCTGTGCTCTTGAAAATCGATAAATACAACGCAACAATAGCCAAAGCAACAACCATCAAACGAGCCATTCGTCCCATTTGATCATCGGTCATATTTCTGCCTGCTGTACGACCATAAACATTGCGAGTGACCAGCATGGAAGTAGTCAGGCTCAGCTCTGCCGCAGGGATCATACAAGCCAAAGCCCCTGCACCGCCGACCAATCCAAGTACCCATGGTGGAAACGCAGTTTGAACCATCACCATAAAAGCAGTATCTGGATTTTTCAAAGCAATTGGCAATGCAACAAGGGCAGTAAAACCAATTAACATTGGAAAAAGTAAACATAAATTATAAAGAGGTAAGTAGATCGAATTATGGCGAAGTACATCTGCATTCTTCGCTGCGAAAGAACTTCCCGCATAGTGAGGCCACATATAAAAACCAGCTGACATAACTACTAAAGTAGTCATTACCCAAAGGACATCCATATTTGCAGTCGCTCCGGGGAATACCAAAAATCCCGGCTTGGCTGTATTGACTGCTTCAAACATGGGTCCAATCCCACCAAAGAAATGGTACGGAATATAAAGACCAAATCCCACTACCGCCATCAACATGACCACATCTTTGATCACCGCAGTAGAAGCCACTCCGTGTAGCCCGCTCACATAGATAAAACCTGCCACTAATATGAAGGCGATAATCATGGCTGTATTTTTACCAATCAATCCATAGGAGCAAGTCTCGATGATCAGTCCCAGACCAGTCATCTGAAGTTGCAGATAAGGTAGCAAGAAAGCTGCCCCAATCACTGCAACGATAATGCCTAACGCACGACTTCCGTACATCTTTTCAACCAAATCAGGCTGAGTCATTAACTTATATTTTTTTCCCATCGGTACAAATTTCGGCAAAATCCAATAACCCAGCACATAAGCTAAGCCCCCATAACCAAGAATATAAAATGTGGGAGCTCCTTTGGAATAAGCCCAGCCACTAGCTCCCAAGAAAGCAAAGGCTGTATAAATCTCGCCAGCCAATACAAACCAGTTCATCCAGCGTGGAAAGCTTCGCCCTCCTACTGCCCACTCTTCCAAATTTTTACTTTTTCCTCGAAGTCCCGGAAGAGCTCCAAGGATAGTCACGCCAAAAACAAAAAATGCAATAATAATAAGTGAAAACGCTTGATCCATTTTTTACTCCTCCTCTTCTTTCGCTTTTTTAGATCCGTGAATATGATATAAGACATAAAGACACCCAAATGAAACAAAGCATCCGCCAATAATCCAAGCCGCAACAAAAGGAATACCAAAAATCATTGGATAGACTTTATTTACAAAAGGAAGCATTCCGATGGTCCAGATAAAAGGAACTACTGATAATATAAATCGAATTGCCATTGTTAGTTCACCTCCTGCTGTATGTAAACTTGTAAATCAGTTAAATTATATCGAATTTTTCGTTCAATTACAATAGAATTCAAAAAAATAGTCCCCTGATTTCTCAAGGGACTATTCATTAACTGCAAAAACGAGTAACTTACTCTCAGTCAACTTAATGCTGTATTCAATTAGTTGAATTTCTAATGGTAGATTGGTACGAATTGCAGCTTTCATTAGCTCCACATGGGGGCACATAAATCCAATCGGTATGCCTAGGGCGATACACGAAACCATCACAATGGCCTTAGTTTCAGGCTCGCTATTCCCCTACTCAATTGACTTTTTTATAGAGGCTCCTGCCACAGATATTCCATCCAATGATCTTGATTGACCTTCTAGCTTTACAAAGGCTTTTTTATTAGCAAGCATTAGGCCCTCGCCTCAGAATAAAAAAACCTTCCATCTGATTACAGCAAACGAAGTTGCACTTTATTGATTATCATTTTCCTAGTCTTCTGATTTTTCTACCACATCGGTAGTGGCTGGGGCCAATATATTTTTTTGTCCCATCCTATCGGCTTTTCCTCTTTGACCAAATCCCTCACGGCGACCTTTAGGACCCATTCCGTCTGGACGGCCTTCTGGACAGACTCCTTCTCGGCGACCTTTAGGGCCCATTCCATCTGGACGGCCTTCTGAACAGGCTCCTTCTCGGCGGCCTCTAGAGCCTGTTCCCTCAGCTCGATCTCCCCCACCATGTCGTCGACTTCGCCCTTCTCGACAGAAATTGGAAGAGTCCGTTTCGCCACAAAGCTCAAAGTTGCCTCCCTCAATCAATAACATTTTTCCTTCGATTAGCATTTGAGCAATTTTCTTACGGGCTTCACTATAGATACGCTGTACAGTAGTCCGAGCAACTCCGATCTGCTCAGCACATTCTTCTTGAGTTTTCTCGGTCAGGTCGATCAATCGAATGACCTCGTACTCTTCCACAGATAGTTGAATTGCTTGGTCTCGATCCCAACCTTTTCCTAATGGGCCAAAACGATTTTCCCCAGGCATGCTACAGACTCTTCTTCTTTTCATTGGTCTTGTCATAATACTCCACTCCTTCATTACGAACATATGTTCATTACGTTTATTTTAACCTCGTTTTGAACATATGTCAACAACTTAAGAAATAACAATCCCCCGGCTTAGCCGGGGGTATTTCATATGCGGGCGTAGCCCTCTAATACTAGCTGACGCTTCAAAGCGTATTGACGATCTGCCACTTGCGAAAGCTTTTTACTAGTTACCCGTAAAC
>JAGOHU010000064.1 GCA_017995975.1 Negativicutes bacterium | reverse complement strand
TCTTTTACGTATTGATTACTTGTAATATCAAAATTGTCCTCATTCCAAAGAACTAGTTCATAATTTTCAAAATGCTCTTTCCATGTTTCAATACAACTTAAAGCAGATTGCGGCATTTCATTTTTTCCAAACCAACAATAATGAATTTTTCTAGGTATTTGATTTCCCATAAGAGCTCCTCCTATAATCCGAAATATTATATTTGTTCAATAAATTCTGCCAAAAGAAGGGTTTCTAGAACAATTCCGCCATCATTTGGTTTTACAATCTTAAATGTATACCCAATATCCCAACTTTCAATTAAAGGCTTTATTTTGAAAAAATCATTATAATTATGGTATATACTAATGAGTAAAGTTGGTTTTTGTTTTTTTATAGTTTGTTCAGCACCCTTAAGAAACTCCTGTTCAAATCCTTCAATATCAACTTTAATTAACCCCACGCTTAAATTATTTATTTCAACATAATTATCTAAAGTTTCCATTGGGACAGTTTCATAATTTTCAAAAGGTAAATCTCCATTAATTTGAATAGAAAGTCCAGAAGCAATTAAATCACATTTCGGCATCTTAGCTTCTCCTGGCTCACTACCCAATGCCAATTTTTCTAATTTAACATTTGTCAATCTATTAAGTTCAATTGTTTTTTTCATTGCCTCAAAATTAACCTGAAGAGCTTCAAATGAATATACTTTTTTATCAGTATATGACGACAATATGAGAGCTGAGTCACCAATAAATCCGCCTACATCAATAATATCTTTGGCTTTGATTTTTTCCATATCAACTATTGAATTTATCGAATGTTTAAAAATTATTACATTTGCACTAAAGCAAGGTATCGGAAGAAAATAGCCTCGAAAATAAAAATTTTCATCCCCAAATTTTATAATTTCTTTTTGTGCTTCCTTAACGAATTCAATATCTTTTCTTTCTTCTTCACAAAAATGAATTTTTTCGAATAATTTATAAATACGTAATCTACTAACTATTAATTCCACAATTCTCAAACTGTCTTTATCCAGCCCCTTTGTCAAACATAGAAAATCATCTTTAAAATTTTGTTTTTGCATCATTGGTACAAACTTATTTATTAAATCTACCTCATATGGCAATATTGTCTCACCCAAAAAATTATCTGGCAACTTGCTATTGAATTTTTCTTTTTCTATAATTTTCAGCATAACTATACCACATATCTTGAATTCTATTTTTCATTATGTTTTATTTTCTCACAAATTGTAACACCACAAAATTTCCAAACTTTTTTGCCACGAATTATTTCTTCCTTTATTATTGCCACACTAATTCACTCTCCTTTTGTTTCCTCTTCACGATTAACTAACTTCTCCAAAAAAGTTGGTAAATAATAATAATCATCATCACTATCTAAAAAAGATCTATATTTTCCTTGGGCTTCTTGGATGCCACGATTTCGAGCAACAGATACCCCTTGATTTAATTGTTGAAGCAATCGAATTCGAGAGTCCCGATTTTCGTATTTTTTTTACAATTTCAGCAAGGTTATCGGGAGACCCGTCATCAATAACTAAAAGATATCAATTTGAGAATGTCTGTTCAAGTACTGATTGAATCGTTTTTTCAATATACTCTTAGGTATTTTATGCGGCATAATCACATTGGCACCCCCATTCTCCTTTCTGCTCATGACCTAGCAAAGTGTCCAACTTTCTAATACCAAATTCGAAAAATATACCGCCACTTATCCAAATTTGCAGTTACTGCATTTTCAACAGTTATTAAGTTACTAATAATAGTAATAAATCTTCCTGTTCGAACTTCAATACTCTTATCTCTTAATATCGGAATCAGTGGAAAATCAATCAACCAAGTATTACTCATCCTTGAAGTGCACAAAACTAATTCTCCAACACTATATCCATGCTCTGCTCCTACACACTTCAAAAGTACATCACACTTGCATTTTAAAGGATCAATATTCAGCCCATGTTCCACAATAGTAGGTGTATTTAAAACTGGTTGATATTCATCACTGATCCAAAGTCGTGTCCCTGCAAGTCCTTGAATTTCATCCCGATTGGCTTTCTCCTGATCTACTTTCGCCATATCTACTTGAGCTGGATTGATATACTCATCCACTGCCTTGATGCAATACATGACCACTGCATTTTTGGGGCGATTTTCGTCTGAGACATTTACATTAGGAGCTTTGGATGCATCAAAGTTAACAATATGACACGACCCACCGCCCGCTGCATTCCCATAAGTCACCGCTCCACCATCACTAAAAGCTCCAGCATAACCTAAACCATATTGGGCACCGTGGGGAACATTAGTGATTTTCCCCTCAATATTTCGAATCGCATCTTCTTGGGTCATTCCCACTTCTAGCCCATCGCCACGACTTCTGAGGAATCGGGCTGCACTGGTAAAGTCGGGGAGTTTGAAGTTGTCGGCTCCTGTATTTCCCCACACTGTGCCAATGGCTTTGAATAGGTCTTTGTAGATTTCTCTTTTCAAGATTTGCCCTGCACATTCCAGGTAGCCTGCTGGTGGGGTGAGTCCTGCCCATGCGATGATGGTGCCTACTGGGACACCAGAGATCATTTGCCAGTCACAACCACTTCCATCAGGATTGATAATCAATGACTTTCCTGAATTTTCAAGAATAATTTCCGGGATTTTCTCAAGTAAGTCATGGCTATGATCTGCACTGGAGGCGTGAATATCCTCAGGAGTAAGCAAAATGTCATTACCTATTATACCATTAATACTACGAATTCCGCCAGTCACTGCCGCATCGGCCGCTTCTTTGGCTCGATCCGCTTCACGACTGGCTTCGAGTGCTTTTTCAGCCGATTTATTTGCTTCATTTTTTGCACTATTTGCAAATATTTCTACTTGATTATGCAGATTTTCACTTTTCCCCGCCGCTTGCTCGGCCCGATTGCGAGCTTCGATGATCTCATAGGTGAAGTCAATATTGCCACTGGCAGTCTCGGGCATTTTTACTGCTCGCTCCAATTGCTCCAAAAGTTCCTGCTCCACCAGCACAGAGCGATCAAAGGATTTCTCAATATTTTCAGGAAAAAAGCCTCCATTGTCCACCAAATCTAGCTCTTGGGTCAAAGGGGTCTTTCGCATCAAAGCAATTTTCTCTCCCCCCTTCAATGGAGCCCCTTGTACTGGATAAACCACGATTTTCTCCCGCGAATTGACTTGATAGCCCGATTGGATTCGCTGAGTCTGCCCTTCTGGATTTGTCACATATAGGGCAATATGTTCTTCCGCCATAATTGGAAAAGTATAAGCCCAGTGCCGAGTGCTTCCATCCCCTTGATAAATTACTTTCGTTTGAGTAGTTGATACAGTCATTTTTATTCCTCCTTCATTTTATACAAAGAAAGAGCGAAGCTTCACGCCTCGCTCTTTTGATTTTTTTATCATTTTATTTTGTTATTTTAATACCAAATTCGGAAAATATAACGCCAGTTGAGTAATTCAGCATTTGTTACATGATAATGGTTACCGTTACTTTTCATTACACCTTTTATACCGCTAAAAAATCCATTTCCTGTGTTAAGTTGTATCATGCTCTTGGTTAAATTTGGTGTTGGAGGCACAGTACAATAGTCACCATTATTAGGTTCTATCCCTAGTGAAAATCCAATCAAAAAATCACCAACTTCATATCCCATTGTTGGTGAAACACACTTCAAAACTACATCACATTTACATCTTAGCGGGTCAATATTGAGCCCATGCTCCACAATCGTAGGCGTATTGATTACTGGCTGATACTCACCACTCACCCAAAGTCTCGTCCCTGCAAGCTCTTTTACTTCATCCCGATTCGCTTTTTCCTGATCTACTTTCGCCACATCCACCTGTGCTGGATTGATATAC
This sequence comes from Negativicutes bacterium, assembly GCA_017995975.1. Classification (GTDB taxonomy): domain Bacteria; phylum Bacillota; class Negativicutes; order JAGOZY01; family JAGOZY01; genus JAGOHU01. The sequence continues at coordinate 4,721 of JAGOHU010000064.1, read as the reverse complement.
TCATCCACTGCCTTGATGCAATACATGACCACTGCATTTTTGGGGCGGTTTTCATCAGCAGTAGGAACAACACGAGAAGCATCGAAAAAATCTTTTGTAGCCAAGCCACCATTTGCGGATCCGATTGATTGTTTCCACGCCCCAGAGCCAGAACCAATATTCTGAGCAATACCTGTTGGGATTGTAAAAACTCCATTTACCGCACCTATATAATGTGCGATTGATATATCACCTTTAATATTCCTTATCGCATCTCCCTGCACTTCCCCTACTTCCAGCCCATCGCCTCGGCTTCGCAAGAATCGTGCCGCACTGGTAAAGTCAGGGAGTTGGAAGTTATCTTCTCCGGTTGTCCCCCAGACTGTGCCAATGGCTTTGAATAAGTCTTTGTAGATATCTCGCTTTAAAATTTGCCCAGCACATTCTAGGTAACCTGCTGGCGGAGTGAGTCCGGCCCAAGCGATGATGGTGCCAGTTGGATTGCCTGATACCACTTGCCATTCGGTGCCAGTTCCTTCTTTATTGATCGCCAAGACTTTTCCTGCATCTTCCAATGTAATTTCCGGTGCCAGTCCGCCCCCTTCATGGGTGTGATTTGTATCAGATTTTTGATCCAATTCGGCTTGTATCGTCCTTCCACTATCTACCAAAATATCTTTTCCTTGGATCGACACTTTTCCTTCTTGGACGGTTTGGCCATTTACTTCCCCTGCTTTGTTTTCTTTGAGCCAACCGGTCCGATTGGCCAGTGCTTTGGCTTGCTCGTTGGCAGTCCCGTCTTCTCCACCGGTCAGGATCATCCCATCTTCCAAAAGCTCCACATCGGACCATTCGATTTTTTCATTAATTTTTTCCATCTCTTACTTCCTCCTCTATTTTCAGAAAAAAAGAGCCCAGCTCTCATTTCTCTCGAGTCTGCCAAAAGTAGCAGAATTTTTCACCATACACTCCGTAGGGCTGAGGGCTTTCGATTTGAAAGCCATTTTTCTTTAGCCATCCGAGTGTTTTTTTATTGTTAAAAGCTGCCCAGTTTTCTAGCCTTTCATAATTTTTTAGAAACATCTGAATCACTGCGTGTGTCTCTTTGCCAAAGGAAAACCAAATTTTCTCTAGGTCATCGGTGCCGAGAAACCAGATCATTCCAATCTCGGAAAGAAAAGATTTTCTCGATACCCCAAATATCCCGATCGGCTCTTCCTCATAGAGAATGACCCAAGTATCATCGGAAGATTCAACCGACATCCGTACCACTTCACTGGCCCTCAGTCGCCATCCATCCCAAGCCTCTTTTCGATCCGACTCTCGTAGATTGGCTTCGATCTTTTGTAAATATTCTTCCTTGGGTCTCACAAGTCGTACTTTCCCTTTTCGATACACTTTTTCCATTTAGCCTCCAATCACCACTTCGGGAATGATCGCCAAGAGGGTGATCGGCAGCGGGTCATCTTGCTTTAAGACTAGCCTCCCATCCTCATTGTAGCCACCAGGCGGACGGATCGCTTTATCTCCTGTGTAGAGTGCCATCGGCTTTCCGTAGTGGTTGCTACTTTGCCATTGGATCGGGTCCATTTCTCGATCGGTGGCTCCTACTTTACCGCCACAAGAATTTAAAAAGCGAAAGAGTACCTGAGGAATTTTCTTTTTCTTGCCTTGTAGAGTTCCCCCTTCGGCTTGGATTTCAATATTTAAAGTCTCCACCTCAGCTAGATAAGGTAGCCCAATTTGTACAATATGGGCAGGTCTTTCCAGCTCAATTCCCCAATTTTCTACTTTACCAATCATTTTTTTCCTCACAATTTGTCTAGGCCACACAGCCCCATCAGCCAAAATCGCCACTTCTTTTCCGACCAAATGCTCTAGCCCACCAATCCAACAAAGGCCTTTGATATGCCCCTGGATCATTGCCTTACCGACCTGACCAGCCGGCTCGCCCAGCTGCCAAGGCTCAAAATACCGAGTCACTCCCGAATCCACATAGAAGCATTTTTCCAGCTCAGTCTCCCGGATTTCCAGCTTCTCCACAAGAAGTTGCCCTTCTCGGCGGATAAGCCCCCACAGCTCTTCCTGATCTTCCCCGGGAATCACCGCAATGCTCTCAAAAAGCCCTTGAGTCTCATGGCGATGCCAAGCCCATATCTCCTGCTCCCTCAGATAAGTGATCCCCAAAAGCACCCCATCACTTCGGACTGCCCAGATCACCGAATCCGGCTCTTGCCGATATTCCCAATCCACAATCGTATGATCTTCCAGCAAATGCTTCGAGAGAATCGACAGATCACTACCAGTGTAAGTATCCGATTCAAAAGAATAGCCTAAATCCTGCACTGTAGAGCCCATTTCTCTCAGAAAAATCACCCGATCTCCGATCAATACAGGCTCCAGATTGGCACTGCCTCGGTATCCCTGAGGACGAGCCTCGATCGATGTGGGAGTCAAAGCCCCTTTGGAATTGCCGATCTTCCATTCTCCCGACTCGGTCAAAGCGATCAATTCACTGATTCCAATCAAAGAGCGAATCCGTCCAATTCGGCGAGATACCAACCGGACCGAAATAGCATCATCATCTTTTAAAGGCAAACTCATACCAAAGTGGCCATAGTCGCCAATTCGGCTCATCCATACCCCTCCAGGCTCATAGTCAGTGCCCCCAAAGCAAAGCCGATCTTGATAAAAAGTACAGCACCCCGGATAGCCCCGCAAGTCACTCCAAGCTCCTTCGGCCCATTCGGCAGTCCACTCATTGGAGCCAATCCGCTTCTCCACCTTCACCTTGACCGTCTTTGCATCTATATATTCAAGAATCTTCACAAACCCATCATATACGGTCGGCAAAGTCTCCAACGTCACTTCTCCATACATGGCCCCATCGCCACCAGCTGGCACGGAGCGAGTAAAAGGATTGCCTCGTACCCGAATCTTCGTATTTTCTTCCACCGAACCGGACTCAGAATAATTCCGATCCTTCTGGCTATTGAGAGTGCGGATCAGAGTCCACTTATCATTCAGTTCATCATATTTTTCCACCAAAACAGAGCCAACCCAATAACCGCTGGTATCCACAAACCATTTGGAGTGAGCAATGACTTCTAAATTGAAAACCCCATTTTGCCACTGGTTCGGGTCTCGAGTGCTACGAGACTCCGAAGGAATCGAATGACGAATCTTCCACAAAGCTCCTACTTGATCTTGCCGAAAAACATCCTCATGGGCCTCCAAAAGTCCGATTTGTCCTTCATTGTGGGCCTGCCAAGTCAAGTCCACACAGCCCGATACCCCAGACAGCACATTGGCGCCAGAGCCACCATGACCCACAAATCCTTGAATCACCTCACCAGGAACAACCGAAAGATTTCCATCGACAATCGCTCCACGTGCCACCCCTGAAATATTGTTTGAGGGCTTCTGAAGAGCGATCTTATTACCTCCACTACTATTTGATAAATTGCCAACCGTATTAACCTCTTTAGTCTTTCCACCACCTGCACCACTGCCAAAACCAAGACCACCATAGCCTCCATCAATCGCTCCCGCTCCAGCACCGCTTTCGGGAAACAACCCACCTTCGCCTCCAAGGCTACCAGCCCAGTGAGCACCGCCTCCAGCTTTAAAGTTCCCAAAGCGACTTTCGCCGCCCCCGACCAGATGATAATCTTCTCGTGATTTATTTGAACGACGATAGTAATAAATCCCTCCACCACCACCAATCATCCGTACTCGGATAGCCTTAACGCCCTCAGGCACTATAAATTCAAAAGCCCCCGGATTGGTAAACCGTACCCCATCTCTTTCAGGCTGAACCGTGCCTACCCCAGTCACCCGCATCTTTGCCGCCGAACTATTTAAGGGTAAAAAAGGCCCTTCTTTAAAATCGAAATCCACAAATTGCCAAGCCAAATGTCCAAGCCTTTCCAGCCGTTTCGGCGGATATTTTGGATGACAGATAAAAAGTACATCTGCCGATTGACTATAACGAAGCTCGGCCAAGTCTCTTTCCAAGTAAGGACTTTCGATTTCATAGACCCCACCATCCTCACTTCCCAAAGGCTTCCCTTCAAAATAAAACCGAACTACCTGATCGCTAAATTCCAATACATAAGCTTCCTTTTTAGAATAAATAAAAGGAATCAATCGCCCCATCCCTTCGGGATTTTTAGCTGCAGTAATATAGCGAAAGCCCGGTCGGTTGGAAATCCCCCCATGAGGGTGAACGAAAAAATTCTTTAGCCTTCGTACCCCACTCGCATACTTGGCTAAGTCTACTCGAGCCGCCAAAGCTGGCGAAAGCTCCCCAGCAGAAAAAGACGGCTGAATCATGCTAAAAGCCATTATTCCTCCACCTCCACATAGCGGCGGGACTGGAAGACCTCCTGATTTCCTTCGGTTCCATTGGCCAGCCTCGCCTCGGCCAAAGCCTGCTGATAAAGTTGCCCCATCTGATTGGTCAGGCTCCCATTGCCAGTCAGATCATGAGCCATTGCTCCGGCCAGTCGATACGCTAAAGCCGTCACAAAGAGAGCATCAAAATTCATCGGATCGATCTCTCCCGAAATGTACTCTAGCCAAGGTTTCTCCAAATGACAAAGCACCTCTCGTCCAGCCAACCGATATTCTCCCTGTGGCACGGTAGCACCGGCCTGACCATGTAGGTCAATCACATAAAGACAATCCAGGGGCAATTGATAAACCCCACCCCAGCCCGGCACTTCCTTGTCTAGCCTAGC
>JAGOHU010000063.1 GCA_017995975.1 Negativicutes bacterium | reverse complement strand
CCTTAATATAATGGACAACCACATCCCCTTTTGAGCCGGCGAAAACCAGCCTCGCTGCAGTCGGCCTTTTCCACCAATTTGTTCTTCCGCAACAACAACCGTACCTTCAACTGCTCCTTGAGTCGCCAATTCCTTTGCCACTCGGTTTGTCGTATCCATTTGTTTGTCGTAGCAATAAGTCCTACCAAAAGCAATTGTCTTTAATTTAGGGATAACAATTTCGGGGCTCAAGCGATCAGGAAGTGTTCTCAAACAATAACCTTTGCGAGATTGAGATTCAAATTCATACCCTTGGGCTCTTAAATTTTGCATATATTTCCAAATTGCCGATCTTGATACATCTAATTCTTTACTTATTTTTTCACCAGAAATAAAATCACCTAAATGATCTTGAAAATACTCAAGAATTTTCTTTTTCAAATTGGTTCCCCCTACAAAGCTTTTTGTAACTAATGTAAGATAACATCACAAAAAAGCTAATCAAAATCCCAGTTGATTGAGGATTTAATATCCAAATCCCTTTTGTTATTGAATAGGACGACTGGAAATAAAGAGTTACAAGAATTCCAACAGCAGAAGAAAGTATTGCCCCACGGCTATCAGCAACAGATGTAAATAACCCAAAAAGAAGCGGAACTGTTAATGAAACTGACATTAACGTATAAAAAATAGTTAATGAACTAATGATATCGGGAAGTTTCAATGCCAGTAGTATACCAAATATCCCACCAATAAGCATCACAACTCGGCTTACAAATAATAATTTTTCTGTGGAAACAGTTGGGTTCAAAATTCCTTTATAAATATCGTTGGCCCAAGCTCCAGCAATCATATAAAGAACCGCATCAGCAGTGCTAACTTCAGCAGAAAAAATCGCAGCTAAAGCTAATGCGGAAATCCAAAAAGGCATTAATTCAACAATCGCAGTAGGTAAAGCCAATTCTGGATTTGCTAAATCTGGAAACATTACATAAGTAGAAATTCCTAAAAAGACAATTAAAAATCCAAAAATCAATTGGGCAATCCCGTTCCAGGCGGTTCCTTTTTTTACTGCTTCGGAGCTTTCTGCCCCATAGACTTTTCCGATAAGCCCAGGTGATACAAAAAAAGAAGGAGTCATCATTAAGAAAAAGCCAATAATGACCGTAAGTCCGATCCCATCCCACGAAAAATACTGAGCTTGCTGAGTCGAATTCGCTCCCATAATAGCTGTACTTTTATCAATAATACCCGAAAAGCCTCCAACACTCATATAAGCCGCAATTCCAGCAAGAATAAAACCAACTAATTTAATCACAACTTGAATCAAATTTACTCCTGCAGCCGAGAGCAGGCCTCCAGCAACACTGTAAAGCACAACGACTCCTGCTCCTAAAATGACGCCAACTTCTTTTGGAACCTCTGCTACGGTTTTTAAAATCCATGCAATACCAATCAATTGGCCTCCGAAGATTGCGAGAGTACCAATTCCTAGTAGGAGAGAAATAAAACTACGAAAATATTTCGAATATCGTTCTTCCAAATAATCTCCCAAAGTCAAATATTGTTTTAATTTTGCAATTTGATAAATTTTAGGGCCTACCCAAAAAGCTAAGATCAAGGATCCTAGTCCAGACCCACCAATCCACCACCAAGCCGAAATACCATATTTATAAGCTAACCCTGCTACACCGACTGTGGATCCTGCACCAATATTAGCAGCCAGAAGAGTTGTAAAAAGCATTCTGCTTGATAGAGAGCGACCAGCTGTGAAAAAATCGGTTGCACCAGTTACTTTTTTTGTTAACAAAAAACCAATACCTACCATCAAAATTGAATAAACAACAATTACAACAAGATAACCATTCATCTTTCTTTCCTCACGATCTTTTAGTGTGTGCTAGAAAGAGGCTAATAAAAAAAGCCTCCCTAAGGAGGCATGTTTTTTGGCCTCCGTCTCGGTCAATATGATCCAAGCGGACATTACAAAGGTTGAAACTATAAATCTCAGCATAAAGTCTGAGTTTTGCCTAATTTTAGCATTGAAATTCCATTAAAACAATCTATTTATAAAATCACACTTATTGAGCCAATCGATTGGCCACAATGATTTAGTTGGTCTGGAGCATATTTTCTCCAAAGCTCATCATATAAATCACTATGTATCCACTCCAATTCGGCCAATAATGTAAGGGCTACCGGAGCAATCGCTCTGGAGTCTCCATCTACAATTTTTATAGAAAGTCCTTGGCCGCTAACTAAATTTGCAATACAAAATACTCCATCTGATCCCGATTTAGCTAGTAGATTCCCTTTCGATTTTTCCATCAGATCAGTCTCAATCCGATTAGTCCCGGCAACCATAAAAGCTTCGGCAATCATTGCTCTTTCGATTGTTTGAAGTGCTATTTCAAAGTCAGCAGCTAAATAAGCTTTTTCGGGAGCAGCTAATTTAGCATAAGCTCTTGCCATGGCTGTCATATCCATCCAAAAAACGGGAGTGCCACAACCATCCACCCCTTCCGAGATATAGTCAACAGGAAAGTCGATACTGCGAGCAACTTCCTTTTTAATTGCAATTTGCACTGAATGATCCGCATCTTTATAATTCTCAGGACTTACCCCCAATGCTTGAGCCAAAGCAAGCATCATTGAATGCTTACCCGAGCACATATGCTGGATCGGAGAATAGGCAGATAAAGGTTTAGCGACTCCTAGTATAGCATCTATATAAAAAGGCACCATCACTCCGCATTCTAGCAAGCTCTCTGGACAATTAATTTTTTTCAAAATACTCCGAACTGTCTCAACATGGGCCTCCTCACCATTATGAGAAGAAGCCATAATAGCCAATTCGGCTTCGGTAAAATTCCATTCGGCAAACTTATCATTCATTAATAGAGCTAATGTTTGAAATGGTTTAGCTGCCGAACGCCAGTAAGTTTCGTAGTAAGGGTCACCCCACCCTTGAACCAATTGGCCTTGAACATCGCACAATGCAGCATGTCCTAAATGGACACACTCAGGTTTACCACTACGATTAAAAATAATTTGAATTGGATTTCCCATTTTATTTTCCTCCTTAAAAATAGAGGCAGCATTATCTGCTGCCTCTATTATACATCTACTTAATTTTCAGTCAATTTTTCTTCGGTATCACCACTTAGTTCTTCACTGATTTCCGGAGAATCAGACTCAGGTTCTGCTTGTAGATTTGGTAAAGATTCTCTCATTTTTTCTTCAATCCAAATTTTCTTCTCTTCCGGAGTTGGCATACGATTTTCATCCATTAAATAATTAAAATCAGCTGCATCAATGGTTTCGATTTCAAGTAATTGTTGAGCAATTAATTCTAGTTTATTCATATGAGTAGAAAGAATTTCTTGTGATCCTGTATAAGCAGCTTCAAGAATTGTCTTTACCTCTTTGTCAATAATTCCAGCAACTTCTTCACTATAATTACGATCTCTACCAAAGCCTTTTCCTAGGAAAATTTGCTCTTGACGACTTCCTAATGAAACGGGCCCAAGTACATCACTCATTCCATAGTCACAAATCATTTGGCGAGCCATTTCAGTTGCTCTTTCCAAATCATTTCCAGCACCAGTACTAACATCTTTAAGAACTAAAGCTTCCGCTACTCGCCCACCCATGAACACTTTGATTTCATCAAGAAATTCATTCTTAGTCATATAGTCAGAGTCTTCTTTTGGTAAGGTCAATGTATAACCACCAGCTCGTCCACGAGGAATAATGGTTATTTTATGAACTGGTTTTGCATGAGAAGAATAGTGAGCCACAATTGCGTGCCCTGCTTCGTGAAAAGCTGTAAGTCGGCGTCCTTTTTCTGAAACAACTTTACTTTTTCGTTCAGGCCCAGCAATGACTCTTTCAATTGCCTCTTGCATTTCAATCATATCAATTATTTTTTTATTATTACGAGCAGACAATAAAGCTGCTTCGTTAACCAAATTACTTAAATCAGCTCCGGTAAAGCCTGGAGTTTGTTTGGCCAACACTTTTAAATCAATAATTGGGCTAATCGGCTTTCCTTTGATATGGACTTTAAGAATTTCTTCTCGTCCTTTCACATCTGGACGATCGACTGTCACATGACGATCAAAGCGACCTGGACGTAACAAAGCAGGGTCTAAAATATCTGGACGATTAGTAGCGGCCAAAATAATAATTCCTTCATTGGCACCGAAACCATCCATTTCCACAAGTAATTGATTGAGAGTTTGTTCTCGTTCATCATGTCCACCACCATGACCTGCACCTCGATGTCGACCCACAGCATCAATTTCATCAATGAAAACGATACAAGGAGCATTTTTCTTCGCTTGTTCAAATAAATCCCGAACCCGCGAAGCACCAACTCCAACAAACATCTCTACAAAGTCAGAACCACTAATGGTGAAGAAAGGTACTCGTGCTTCACCAGCAACAGCTCGAGCTAATAAAGTTTTTCCTGTTCCAGGGGGACCTACTAAAAGAATTCCCTTAGGTATCTTAGCACCCAACTCACTATATTTTTTAGGGCTTTTCAGAAAATCTACCACTTCTTCGAGCTCTTGTTTAGCTTCATCAGCTCCAGCTACGTCTGCAAAAGTGACTTTTGTTTTGTCATCTCCTTGCATTTTAGCCCGACTTTTCCCAAAATTCATTACCCGATTTCCGCCACCTTGGCTTTGTTGCATGATGAAAAACCAAACTCCTAAAATCAGCAAAATCGGTAAAATTGATGACAACAAAGTTCCCCACCAACTGCTACGCTCAGCGCTTTCAGCAGTAATCTCAATTCCAGAAGCTCGGAGCTCAGGAATTAATGAAGAATCAATTGGGGGTGATACAGTTTTAAATTCTTTGTCATTAACATATTTACCTCGAAGTTGATCTTGGTCAATAATTACACTTTTAATTTCTTTATTTTCTACTTTTTGTAAAAAAACAGTATAACTAATTTCTTCTCTTTCCATTGGGGCTTGAGAAAAATAAGATACCCCCCATAGAATTCCGAGAATAACTAGTAAATAAATTCCAGTTGTTCTAAAAAAACGATTCAAAAAAATCCCCTCTCCTTTATCCTAATTAATTTTAAATCAGCCAATTTAATTATTTATTCTCATAAACTTTAGGATATAATATCCCAATATAAGGTAAATTGCGGTATTTTTCCGCATAATCAAGTCCATAACCAACTACAAAGTGATCAGGGACTACAAAACCATTGTAATCAATTTCAATCTCTACTTTTCGTCGTTCTGGTTTACTCAGCAGAGTGCATACTTTGATACTAGCTGGTTTTCGGGTTTGCAGATTTTCCAGTAAATATTTTAGGGTTGTTCCAGTATCAATAATATCTTCTACCACAAGTACATGACGTCCTGAAATTTCTTCATCCAAGTCCTTTAAGAACCGCACTACTCCACTTGAAGTCGTACCAGAACCATAACTTGAGATCGAAATAAAATCAACAGCTAATGGAATCTTGATCGAACGAACTAAATCACTTACAAAAACAAATGAGCCTCTGAGTACACAAATTACGACTAAATCTTTACCTAAGTAATCAGTTGAAATACGATCTCCTAGCTCTCTCACTCTCTCTAGAAGTTGTTCCTCACTCAACAAAACTTGATTAATATCTTGGTCCACAAATTTCATTCTCCTCTTTTTTATTAAATAATAAATATAGTCGCCCTTCAAAAACCTTAGCGATCATTGCAGAAGGAAGACCGATTTGACTATTCCCATAATTTTTTTCTGCAATTCCTATAACAGATTCAACATGAGAGAGCTCAATTCCTCTAAGTGAATTTTTTCTCTCTGATAAAATTACTCGAATCACTCGCCTTTTTTCAGCCAAAGTTAATAATTGAAATGACTTAATTGGAATTGATATCCCATCTTGAGATTTTAAACTATGTTTCTTCAACCAATTTGATGTGTGAACTTCCCAAAATTCTTCTTCTGATTCTTGAATTCTAGCCCAACGGCTTACTGTTTTTTGAACAGCAGGTTCTGCCATTTCAATCATTGGAATCAACTGGTTCCGTATCCAGTTTCTTTTAAAATTACAATCTTGATTACTTAAATCTTCCCAATAAGGTACTTTATTTCTTTCCACAAAGTTTATAATATCACTTTTCGTTACAGATAGGAAAGGGCGAATTAAAATTCCCTCTTTTTCTTTCATTCCGCGGAATGTACCGCTCCCTCTCAACAAATGAATAAAAACCGTCTCGGCTTGATCTCCGAGATGGTGTCCGAGGGCAATTCGATTGACCCCATATTCTCTCGCAACTTCATTGAGTGCTTGATAACGTAAATTCCTCGCTATTTCTTCGAGATTTCCTCCAAATTTTACTTGGTATTCTAATACACCTAGCTTTTTCACAATAATCGGAATGCTTTTTCCTTCACAATACTTTTTTACATTTTGAGCATCTTGCTCAGATTCATTTCCACGAATTTGATGATCACAATGCACAGCTATCAATTTGATTCGCTTTCTCGTTTGCCAAAGGTGAAAAAATTCTAATAACCCCATCGAATCAACCCCACCAGAGCAAGCCACAAGAATTAAATCATTTTTTTGCCAGAGTTTTTGCTTAATTCCATTTTCCCAAACTTTATCATCAAAATTCATTTTTCCTCCAGCACTGATGAACAATTCGGTACAAAGTTCCACTTAGAAAAATACCAAAAGCAATTGCTCCTGCTAGAAAAAGCGTCAGACTTAACATCTTTAACCCACTAATCATATCTTGTTCTACAAAATTTCTCATAGTTAAATAACCATAGCGGCCAGGAACCAATGGAATAAAACCAGGAACCAAAAAGATCGAAACCGGCACCCTTTTTAATCGAGCAAGTGATTCACTCATTATCCCAACCGAAAAAGCAGCAATAAAAGTAGCGAAAATAGGGCCTATAATATCTCCAAAAAGTAGCAAAGTACTACCAGAGATTCCCCCTAATAAACCACACCAAGGAATCAAGTTGCGAGGAACTCGATAAAGTACAGCAGTACCTAATGAAATTAAAGTAACCATTAAAAATTTTCCAATCACCATCCACGCTCACCTCATAAATTAATTGATAATATCAATAGTATTCCCATAGCAATTGCTATGGAGGATAGAGCAGCCTCGATTCCACGTATAATGCCACTCAAGTTATCTCCGTTGATGATATCACGTATTGAATTTGTAATTGCAACGCCAGGGACAAGTGGCATAATACCACCTACAATAACCACATCTCGTTGCACACTTTCAAAGAGATTGTGGGCTACAATCCCTACTAAGGCTGCACAGATGGCTCCTAAAAATTCAAATAAAATACGGCTTTGTTCAACTTTAGAGACTAAATGAGCAACAAAGCGAACCAATGCACCGGCAACAAAGCTCGCAATACATTCGGCTCCATTTCCATTTTGCATAACTGCAAATCCAACGGCAACAAGTCCTGCAAACCCAATTGATGGTAAAACAGAAAACCCTGTCCGTTCACGGCGAATTACATCTATCAAATGTCGTGCCTCAGAATAAGATTTTTTCTCAGCAGCCATTTCGCGGGATAATTGGTTAATACGGACTACCCTGTCTAAATTAATCGTACGGCGTGTGACTCTACGAATGACTGTGGCGTTTTCACCATCCCCAGTCTGTATTGAAACCATTACTGTACTTGGTAGTACAAATAAATCAACCGACTTTATTTGTAACGAATAAGCCATATACTCCATCGTTTCACTAGTACGGTAAGTTTCTGCCCCATTTCTTAGTAAAACAAGTCCAGCATCTGCAATTAATTCAGCTAACTCAGTTGCATTATGCATAATTCCTCCTCATAAAATAACACAAAAGGGCACTCTAAAAAGAGTACCCTACCTAAACTACCTACTTATCCTCGTCTAGCCCCTCGGCCACCACGTTTGGAATCCGTATTTCGTCGAACTTCGCTGATTTTTTCATCACTATCTTTTAAAAATTTACTGATTTTATCCTCAAACGAAACTTCTACTACACGGCTCACAATAGGTCTTCGTTCTTCACGAACTGGCCTTGGCGGTGGTGCTTGCAACTGACGAATCGATAAGCTAATTTTTCCATTTGGATCAATCGAAAGAACCTTTACCTTCACAGGGTCTTGCTCTTTAATAAAATCCTTAATATCTTTGACGTACTCATTTGCTACTTCTGAAATATGTACAAGCCCAACTTTACCATCGGGTAATTGTACAAATGCACCAAAATTTGTAATTCCTGTAATTGTACCTTCTAATATGCTGCCGATCTCAATTGTGCCATTACCTGTTGCCATAAAATACGAAATTCCTCCTATTATTCCTCACATAGAGTTTCTCATTACCCCAATTATAGACACAGACTTTTTATTCAGTCAAGGGGATTTTGTTTCATTTTTAGATTTAGTTGGTATTGTCCGAACAGGAATTTCACCAGGTTTAACCAATCCCAAATCTTCTCGCGCCTTTTTCTCTATCTCTTCCGGGCTTTGTGCCTTTGATTTTTCATCTTTTAATTTTTGGTTTAATTCTTGTTGTTCAATTAATTTATGCTGATTTTTTTCTAATTCAATTTGAACTTTACGATACTCCATATAC
>JAGOHU010000062.1 GCA_017995975.1 Negativicutes bacterium | reverse complement strand
AAAGCAATCAAATTATTAAGCATTGCTGGAGCTTATTGGCGAGGTAGTGAGAAAAATAAAATGCTCCAACGAATTTATGGTATTTCTTTTGAAGCACCAAAAGAGCTAGAAGCCTATCTCCATCTTTTAGAAGAGGCAGCCAAAAGAGATCATCGTAAGTTAGGAAAAGAGCTCGGTTTATTTGCACTACTTGAGGAAGGTCCGGGGTTTCCCTTTTTTCTTCCCAAAGGAATGGCTCTCAGAAACGAGTTAGAACGATTTTGGAGAGAAATTCATACAAAATATGGATATGAAGAAATTCGGACTCCAATTATCCTAAATGAAGGACTATGGAAACAATCTGGTCATTGGGATCATTATCAAGAAAATATGTATTTTACTAAAATTGATGAAGAAGAGTATGCAATTAAACCAATGAATTGCCCTGGCTCTATTCTGGTATATAAGAATGAAATGCATAGTTATCGCGAATTTCCTCTTCGTCTAGCCGAGCTAGGGCTAGTTCATCGCCATGAGTTATCTGGTGCTCTTCATGGCTTGATGAGAGTAAGGGCTTTCACTCAAGATGACGCACATATTTTTATGCTACCTGAGCAAATTCGAGATGAAATCAAAACAACTATGCAACTTTTTGATGAAGTCTATAGCAAGTTTGGACTAACTTACCGAGTGGAGCTAAGCACTAAGCCTGAAAAAGCAATGGGGTCTGATGAAATTTGGGATATGACCACAAATGCTTTAAAATCTGCTATGGATGATTATGGTATTGAGTATCGTATCAATGAAGGCGATGGGGCTTTCTATGGTCCTAAAATTGATTTTCATTTAATGGATTCTTTAGGAAGAACTTGGCAATGTGGTACCATTCAATTAGATATGCAAATGCCTGAGCGTTTTGATATCAGTTACATTGGTGAGGATGGACAAAAACATCGCCCTGTAATGATCCACCGAGTCGTCTATGGCAGCATGGAACGCTTTATTGGTATTTTGATTGAGCATTTCGCTGGGGCATTCCCAACTTGGCTGGCCCCTGTCCAAGCAAGAATTTTAACAATTACAGATGATCAGAACGAATATGCAAAAAAAATGCTCACATCTCTTAAAGAAGCTGGAATTCGTGCGGAATTTGACGAAAGAAATGAAAAAATAGGGTATAAAATCAGACAAGGTCAAATGGCCAAAATCCCTTATCTCTTGGTGGTTGGAGCCAAGGAGGTCGAAGAGGGAACTGTCTCTATTAGAAAACACGGTGGCGAAGATTTAGGAATTCAAAAAACCGAAGATTTTATTGGGATATTAGTTGCAGAATCAACTGCTCGACAATAACACTTGACAATCCGAATGAATTCCGATAGAATAATCCAGTAACGAAGTAGAGGCTATCCGCTTCTCACCCTACGATTTAGTTGGAGGGTCTTCACTGGCGACAACAGTGATTGTTCTAAAGAAATTAGAGCAGTGCGGATATGCCGCACTGCTCTTTAATTATTTACGAAAGAGGTGAATTGCCATAAGCAAGGATACAGTACGTCTTAATGAAGATATTAGAGCTCGCGAGGTTCGTGTTGTCTCAGATTCGGGAGACCAACTTGGAGTGATGACTTTACAAGATGCCCTCGCTAAAGCTGCAGAGAGTGATCTGGATTTAGTCGAAGTTGCTCCAACTGCGAAACCACCGGTTTGCCGCATTATGGATTACGGAAAGTTTCGTTATGAACAACAACGAAAAGATCGAGAAGCTCGCAAAAAACAAAAAACATTTGATGTAAAAGAGGTAAAGCTTCGACCAAAAATCGAAACCCATGATTACCTAGTAAAGCTTAAAAATGCACAACGCTTTTTAAGTGATGGTGACAAAGTCAAAGCAGTCATTATGTTTCGAGGGCGTGAATTATCCCATCCTGAATTAGGATTAGAACTTTTAAAACGTATGGGAGAAGACTTGAAAGATCTTTGTATTGTGGAGAGAGACGCTAAGTTAGAAGGTCGTAATATGATCATGATCTTAGCTCCTAAAATGACTAAAGAGTAGAATTTGAAAGTGAAAGGGGTTCCCTATTATGCCAAAAATTAAAACTCGTCGAAGTGCTGCAAAGCGTTTTAGTGCTACAAGTAGTGGAGAATTTAAACGTTCAAAATCCGGTAAACAACACATCTTGGAGAAAAAATCTCCTGGTCGTAAAAGAAATCTTCGAAAAGCTACTTTAGTAAGTAAGTCAGATCATGAACGAGTACGTTTAATGCTACCTTACGCATAAGCAAAATAAAGGGTTGAAAATTTGAGGAGGAATTAATAATGCCAAGAGTAAAAACTGGTGTAACTGCACACCGTAGACATAAGAAAATTTTAAAACTGGCTAAAGGTTATAGTGGTGGTAGAAGTAAGCTGTTTAAAACTGCAAATCAAGCAGTAATGAAAGCTCTTTCCTACGCATTAGCTGACCGAAGAGCTAAGAAAAGTGACTTCCGAAAACTTTGGATTGCTCGTATTAATGCTGCAAGCCGTATCAATGGCATTTCTTATAGCCAATTTATGAACGGATTGAAAAAAGCAGGAATCGAAATCAATCGTAAAATGTTAGCTGAATTAGCTGTTCATGATGCACCAGCATTTACTAATTTGGTTGAAGCTGCGAAAAAAAGCCTGTCTTAATCTGATACCGAAAAGGATACTATGAAAATAGTATCCTTTTGCTATTTTAGTATTAAAACCGAAAGTGGTGAAAACTGTGGATTGGCTTGAAATTACAAAAGTCATCATACTGGGAATTGTTGAAGGAATTACTGAGTGGCTTCCAATCAGTAGTACAGGTCATATGATTTTAGTAGATGAATTTATAAAGTTAAATGTAAGTACTGGATTTATGTCTATGTTTTTGGTAGTCATTCAATTAGGTGCGATTTTAGCGGTCCTATTATTATATTGGAAGAAACTATTACCAATTTCTTTTAATCATGGAGTCACTATTAATCTAGAAACACTGACTTTGTGGACAAAAATTGTAATTGCTTGTTTGCCCGCTGGAATTATTGGAATATTCTTTAATAAAAAATTCGAAGAATTGTTTAATAACCCAATTACAGTTGCAAGTACATTAATTTTTTATGGTATCGTTTTTATTATAGTTGAAAGAGTTAAGAAAAATAGTAGTTTTAAAGTAAACTCTCTCAATGATATTTCATACTTTACTGCTTTTGGTATTGGGGTATTTCAAGTCCTTTCTTTGGTTCCAGGGACTTCACGGTCAGGAGCTACTATTCTTGGAGGCATGATTCTTGGAGTATCACGTGCGGTAGTGACCGAATTTACATTTTTTCTAGCTGTTCCTATTATGTTTGGAGCCAGTCTTTTGAAACTAAGAAAATTTGGGCTTTCCTTTACGCTTGAAGAGTTTACTTATTTAATTTTAGGAATGGTAACGGCGTTTTTGATCTCAATCATATCAATTAAATTTTTAGTTGGTTATATTCGAAATCATAGCTTTACTGCTTTTGGTTGGTATCGTATTATACTAGGACTCTTAGTTCTTGTGTATTTCTATTTTTAAGTATATTATCAAGTAAGCGACTAGATATCAGAAACAGAAAGAGAGTTTCTTTATGGAGTTTAAAAAGGATCGGTGGATTCATTTTATACAAAAAGCAAGTCCAGCCTGGACTTCCTATCAAATTTTATTAGTTGGATTTGCAGCCTTAATTTTTTTAGGAAGTTTACTATTGTCTCTTCCTATTGCGCTAAATGATGGAAAGAATCTAACTTATATCGACGCATTGTTTACAGCCACCTCGGCAGTTTGCGTCACTGGTCTTACAGTAGCAGAAACGGCAACAACCTTCTCTTTATTCGGTCAAATTGTGATTATTCTTTTGATTCAATTTGGTGGATTAGGGATTATGACAGTGACTACAGTTGCATTTTTGGTATTGGGGCGAAAAATTCCTTTTAGTGATCGTCTGACCATTCAAGATTCCATTAGTTCGTCATCTACAAGTGGAATTGTCCGTTTAATTATATATATTGTAAAGTTGACTTTTTGTATCGAATTTATCGGAGGTACATTGCTAGCCTTTTATTTATATCCCAAATACGGATTTCAAGGGATTTATATGGGGTATTGGCACGCAGTATCCGCCTTTTGCAATGCTGGTTTTGACATTTTTGGTTCCGGTACTGGCTTTGTTCAATATGTAAGCCATACAGGAATCAATTTAACACTTTCCCTACTTGTAATCCTGGGTGGGATGGGATTTTTAGTTTTAATAGATATTTGGATGAAAAGAAATTGGCGAAATTTAGAAGCTCAAAATAAACTAAACTTAGTAGCAATTTTCTTCCTCTTATTATATGGAACTGTAAGCATTTTTTTATTAGAATACAGTAATTATAATAACCTTGGTATCGAAAGATTTTCAGAAAAATTAATGGTTAGTTTTTCTCAATCTGTTTTTAGTCGTACCGCTGGCTTTAGCACTATTGATCTCACAAAATTTAGTCAAACAACTCTATTCGTTTTTATTACTCTGATGTTTGTTGGCACATCTCCCGGTTCAACAGGTGGAGGAGTTAAAACCAACACTTTTGGGATTATTATGGCCGCTCTATTTTCATTATTACGGGGCAACAAAGATATCAATATTTTTCATCGTCGTATTTCGCTAGATGTTGTATTTCGTTCTTATGCATTGTTTACTTTATGGATATTTTTAATCGTAGGAAGTACAGCACTTTTAATTTCTTTTGAGCCTTTTACTTTTTTAAATATGCTTTTTGAAGTTACTTCAGCAGTATCAACTACTGGGTTATCTGTAGGGATCAGTACCGCTTTGACTGATACGGGAAAGATCATTTTTATTGGTTTGATGTTTATTGGTAGAATTGGTATTTTCACCTTTTTGCTTTCTTTTTCATTACGTCGAAAAAAAGGGATTTATCATTATCCGGTTGGGAAATTTAAAATTGGATAACCATTAGTTTAAAACAAACCGGGTAATAGATCGTAGTTTGGACTATGATCTTGTTTACATTTTCAATTGGAGCTATGATAATAAACAGAAGTCGAATAAATTTATAGAAAGAGAGTTTTGATATGAACTTTAGAAACGACCAATGGATTCGATTTATTCAAAATATCAGTCCAGCTTGGACCTCATATCAAATTCTTGTTTTCGGCTTTGCAATACTAATTTTTATTGGAAGCCTTTTGCTAAGTTTTCCATTTGCGTCCCAAAGTGGTGAATCACTTACTTATATTGATGCATTATTTACAGCAACCTCAGCAGTTTGTGTGACTGGATTGACGATTGCAGATACGGGTACTTATTTTTCAACTTTTGGGCAAGTGGTTATTATCTCATTGATTCAAATTGGTGGACTTGGGATCATGACAGCTACAACATTGATTGCGGTTCTGATGGGGAAAAAAATACATTTAAAAGACCGACTGATGATCCAAGAATCTTTTGCCCATTATAATTCTAATGGTGTCATTCGATTGGTTCTTTATGTCATAAAACTAACCTTAGTGATTGAATTAATTGGTGGAATTATTTTAACTATGTTTTTATTTCCTGACTATGGATTCAAAGCAATTTATCTAGGTTTTTGGCACTCCATTTCTTCTTTTTGCAATGCTGGATTTGATATTTTGGGACATGGCAATAGTTATGCAAGCTATGTAACTCATATGGGGATCAATTTTACCCTTGTGTTATTGATTATTATTGGTAGTTTAGGATTCTTTGTGATTAGTGATATTTTTCAAAAAAAGAAGTGGGAGAAATTAGAAGTTCAAAGTAAGCTGATTTTAACCGTAACTGCCTCGTTATTAATAAGTGGAACTGTTATGATTTTTTTACTTGAACGAACCAATATGGAAACCCTAGGAGAGTTGCCACTATATCAACAAATACTTGCTAGCTTTACTCAGACTGTGAGCCGAACTGCTGGTGTTGCCACAATCGATATTTCACATCTTCGAGCACCAACTTTTTTATTAATTATGGTGCTCATGTTTATTGGGGCTTCTCCAGGTTCAATTGGAGGAGGAATTAAGACCAATACTTTTGGTATTCTTGTCGCTTCTGTAGTGGCTCTTATTAAAGGTCAAAAAGATACAGTAGTTTTCCACCGCCGGATTCCAGCAGAATTTGTTTATCGCTCCTTTGTTATCTTCTTTATTTCAACTACTTTGGTTTTAGTTGTTACTTGGTTCTTGACGATTTTTGAAGATCAACCTTTTCTCTTGTTACTTTTTGAAGCCACCTCGGCCTTTTCGACAGCTGGGTTATCAACTACAGTAAGTGGAAATTTATCAATACCAGGAAAATTATTAATTATTTTAACGATGTTTCTTGGACGAGTAGGGATGCTTACTTTCGTACTGTCTTTCTCTTTGCGTAGAAAAGCAGGTCTCTATCGTTATCCGAGTGGTAAGTTTAGAATTGGCTAAAGTGGGAAAAGGAGAATTTATAATGAAAGAAAAAAAACAATTTTTAATTATTGGGTTAGGACGATTTGGTTCGAGTGTGCTCTTAGCATTAACTCGAGCAGGATATGAAGTCTTAGCGATAGATGTGGACGAAGAAATTGTTCAGAAAATGAGCAGTGTGGCAACCCAGGTTGTTATTGCTGATTCGACTGACGAAGATACTTTGCAAGCTCTGGGAGTACGCAATTTTGATGTTGCTGTAGTTGCAATCGGAAATGATATCGAAGCCAATGTTTTTACCACATTATTGCTCAAAAACCTGGGCTTACCAATGATCGTTGCAAAAGCCCAAAATGATTTACATGGCAAAATGCTTGAAAAAATTGGAGCAGATCATGTGGTCTATCCGGAGTATGACATGGGGCAGCGAGTAGCTCATAATTTAATTACTAATAGTGTATTAGACTACATCGAATTATCACCAGAAATTGGAGTGGTAGAACTCAAAGCTCCTAAATCATTGGTTGGGCTTGATTTGATTGAGGCTGATTTGCGTAATAAATTTGGTGTGAATGTAGTAGCGATTAAAGTTGGTAATGAAGTAATTGCTCCTCCTGCTCCAAATCAAAAAATCAATGCAAGCGATATTTTGGTATTAGTCGGCAAAATTAAGGGAATCTCTGCTTTGGAGAATTTGGACTAATGAATTTAATAGAAAGCAAACAAAACGAAAAGATTTTACTGATTAAAAAGCTTCAAAAAGATCGCTCTTACCGATCAGAAACTGGCTTGATTTGGATCGAAGGAATTCATCTCATTCAAGAGGCAACTCGATCAAATTGCAAGTTTCATTCGTTCTATTTAAAAGATAAAGTTTCTAAAAGTCTAGAGCTCGAAGTGCTTTTAAAAGAGTTGGCTAGCGGGCCAGCTTTGGCGAATGTAATATCGGAAAAAGTTGAACGAGAAGTTTTTGAAACTCAAAGTCCTCAAGGGATTGGGGCCTTAATCTACAAACCTATATTTTCTGGATTAAGTAAAGATAAACCCGTCCTTATAATTGATGAGGTTCAAGACCCAGGCAATTTAGGGACCTTGATCCGCTCAGCAGAAGCATCAGGCATTGAGAATATAATCCTTTTGAAAGGCACTGTTGATGTGTGGAGTGGAAAAGTGCTGAGATCTACAATGGGATCAATTTTTCGCATGAACATTTTAGAAGGCTGTTCGATTGATATCCTCGACTTTCTTCACACCCAGGGGTATCAATTAATTGGGACTACACTGAAAGATGCTTCGTCCTATAAAGAGCTTGAGGTCACAACAAAGTCTGCATTAATCTTAGGCAATGAGGGAAGAGGAATCAGGACTGAAATTTTGGAAAAATTAGATATAAAAACTTATATCCCAATGACTGGTTTAGTAGAGTCCTTGAATGTTGGGGTTGCGGGAAGTATATTGATGTTCTATTTCTATGGAAAAGATTGTTAAAACTAAGTTGAATATGCTATAATTAATCAAGTGAAATAGCCTTTTTGAGGTGATTGAGTATGGCAAAACATTTATGGTATCTTTTTTTAAGAACTGGGTCTACTCGAGCATATTTAATGTATCGTAAACTATCGTTCCATTAATTAAATATTTTGTTATCCGTTGAAAGAGAAAGTAAGTAAAATTGTTCTTTTCAGGGAGGGGAAATCTTGACTGAAAGTTTCCCTATGAGTAATTCACTGAAGTTCACTCTTGAGGTTTTTTGCTGAAATTTAGTAGGTGAAACGTAGATACTGCGTTAAAGTGTTTGAGTATAAATCAGGGTGGTACCGCGAATAGAACTTCGCCCCTATGTGGGGTGAGGTTTTTTTATTTATCTAAAAATAGGAGGTAAGTTCATGCAAAGCAAGATTAATGAAATTGTGATCAAGGCAAAGGAACAAATTGCTCAAACTGTCGACTTGAAAGAACTTCAAAACTTCCGGGTGGAATTTCTCGGGAAGAAGGGGGAATTAACTCTTATTTTAAGGACTTTAGGTGGATTACCAGCAGAGGAACGTCCTAAAGTTGGAGAATGGATTAATTCGGCCAAAGAAGAAGTTACAATGCTATTGGATCAAAAGCAAGAGCAACTCAAAAGCGATGAAATACAGAAAAAATTAAGTACCGAAACGATTGATGTTACGTTACCAGGAACAC
>JAGOHU010000061.1 GCA_017995975.1 Negativicutes bacterium | reverse complement strand
ATCTTCGATTTTCTTCAGATAGTGACTCCTCTTTCTTTGATGGGCGTCCTTTTTTTCGTGGTAAAACTCCAAGGCTTAATTTCTTTACTTTTTGACGATATCGCTTTAATAAGTTTTTGGATGCGACGGAATTTCTCAACCCAAATTGTTCGGCAATTTCAGAGTGAGTTTTTCCTTCACTTCTCAGCTTTAGTACTTCGTTAATGATTGTATCTCCCTAATGCTTCATCCCTTTTTGTCCCGACATAGCAAAACCTCCTGTCATTTTTATTTTACGACAGGAGGCTGTTTTTATTTTGTCTCACTTGTAGGGTGCAGTGCATTATCTGAAGGGTGTTTTTCGTCTTACAAGCTGTGGAATAAATGAATTATATTTGAAGGAAATAAATGTAGGGGTTATTTAAAAAATTCGCATATGGGCACGTATTTTGGGTTGCGCATGCTTAGTCCATTTTCTTGTATTAACTTCCCTTTGACTAAATTCCATATCATTTTATTCCATTTCATTAAGGCAGGGGTTGGTTTCCAAAAAGTTTGCTTGCTTCATTTCATTCATTAGCAAACTGTAGTCAAACTTCCGTAACATTTCAGCAGTTCTCTTTCGACTACTCCTTGCGTTTCTAGAGCATTGCCAATCGTCACGAATAGGAATATTACCTCTTTCTGGAGCTACGATTGAACCGGGTAGATAATAGTTTTTGCATTATCCGCTATTTCAAAAAAGTTTATCACCAAGAGTTTTGGGCTGCTTGGGAGCACAGATAAAAGGCAGATATCAAATCTTTTATCTATGTTCAAAAAAAGAGGATGATTGTGATTTTCAGATAATACAAAAAATTCCGTTTTCTGTTGCATCAACTGATATATTAGTTTAATATATCAGTAAAGTATGTTAGTCGACTGAGAGTCATCAAGTTAGACGAGTGCTTGGAGTGATTGACTTGGAAGATTTAAATTCAGAAGGTGGTGAGAAAAAGCGGGATCGGTGATTTAGAATTTTTTAAAAATTTGAAGGAGGAAGTAAATTTTATGGAACTATTAGCAGGTATTTTATTAGTAGCGACCTTTATTGGACTCATTGTTTATTGTGTGAAGGGCGGAAATCTCTTAGTTGGTTTCTTAGTAACCTCTGTTTTGTGGTGCATCATTGGATTGGTTCCAATTAATGTAGTAGTAACAACTGTATTCCAAACATCCGTTGAAACCTATGGTAAAACGATTGCAATTATTGTTTTTGGTGCTTGGTTTGGGCGAATGATTGTTGACACAGGAATTGCAGGCTATATTATTAAAAAAACCGTAGAACTTGCTGGAGATAAGCCTTTAATGACTGCAATTCTTTTGAGTGTAGTTTGTGCGTTAATTTTCACTAGTGCTTTCGGAGTAGGTTCTGTAATGGCAATCGGGATGATTGTATTGCCAATCCTTATGTCTCTTGGAATTGATAAAAAAACGGCTCTCGGTGCTTACTTATTAGCAGTTGCTGCAGGAATGTATTTAAATATTGCTTATGTAAATCAATTTTTTGCAGTATTTCCAACAGCAAAATATGATGACAACTATATTCGCTTTGCAGTGATTGCAACGATCGTACACGTTTCTGTTATGATCGCTTTCATCGTGTTCAACTATCTCCGTGCTCGTAAAGGCGGGATGGCTCGAGCTTGGGCAGCAGCAGTGTCGCCAAGTGTAAAAGACAACCGTGGTTTGAGCTGGTATTGTATGATCGTTCCTTTTGTTCCAATCGTAATGGTTTCGTTCTTTAAATGGCAACCAGTACCGGCTTTCTTGCTTGGGATTTTCCTAGGTCTTCTGTTAACTCGCAACTTAACTTCTTACACTCTGGCAGTAGAGAAAATCCAAAAAACTCTTTATGATGGAATTGCTGACAGCGGCCTTTTGATTGGGATGC
Source organism: Negativicutes bacterium (assembly GCA_017995975.1). Classification (GTDB taxonomy): domain Bacteria; phylum Bacillota; class Negativicutes; order JAGOZY01; family JAGOZY01; genus JAGOHU01. The sequence goes on along the minus strand of JAGOHU010000061.1, from coordinate 6,723 downwards.
TTTACAGTGTAAATATTTTCCAAGCTGCTGCAAAGCAAGTTTCACCGATTCTCCAAAGTCTTTTAGGCGGAGTGATTCCAACTTCTCCAATGGTTTTGTTAATCGGATTCTGTGTACTTGCTCCTTTGGCTCTTTTCCGTGGTCCTCTGATGATCTGGGGTTCTGGGATTGCTTTGTTATCCATTCTCCAAGCTATGGGAATTTTTAATGAAAGCTTTCTATTTGCACTCTTCTTAATTCCACCTGTGGCAATCGTAGCCAGTGCTTGCCCAACTCAATCGTGGACCATGTGGGGATTAAGCTATACCAAATTGGAGCCTAAACAATATGTAAAAACCAATCTACCTTGGGCTTGGGTGATTCTAATTATCGTCGAAGTTCTTGCATACTTTATGATTGGAAATAAATAAGAAGTTAAAAAACGAGATTCATAGTAGTGGAGCACTTCCGTAGAATCGAATATACTGGAGGAATAAGGAATGACGAACAGAGCGATTCGAATCGGTATTGACGTGGGGGGAACCCATACAAAAGCCGTTGCGATTGACAATAATACCAATGAAATTGTAGGAAAAGGTTCGGTTATGACTACCCATCACCACGAAACTGGTGTGGCGGCTGGAGTTGTTGCGGCGTTTCAAAAATGCCTTGCTGAAAATAGCATTCGCCCAGAAGAAGTGATTTTCATTGCTCATAGTACGACCCAAGCGACTAATGCGTTGCTTGAAGGGGACGTAGCCCGGGTAGGAGTAATTGGAATCAGCGGTGGCGGTATTGAAGGTTTTCTCGCCAAAAGACAAACCAAGATCAAAAATATCGATCTAGGAACTGGGAAATTCATCGAGATTGACCATAATCATATGAAAATCAAAGAGATGACTCCAGAGAAGGTAAAGTCGACCGTCCAAGGAATGATCGATGGCGGAGCTCGAGTGATTGTTGCGAGTAAAGCTTTCGGAGTAGATAATATGAGTGAAGAGTACTTGGTTGCTACTGAGTCGGAGGGGCAAGGAATTCCTTGTACGATTGCATCAGATATTACCAAACTTTATGGACTTACAACTCGGACTCGTACGGCTGCATTGAATGCTTCGATTCTGCCGAAAATGTTGGAAACGGCTAATTCGACCGAGCAAAGCGTTCGAGCTACCAATATCAATGTTCCTCTCATGATTATGCGTGGTGATGGGGGCGTTATGGAAATCAATGAGATGAAAAAGCGTCCTATCCTGACCATGCTTTCTGGCCCTGCGGCAAGTGTAATTGGTGCCTTGATGTACTTGCGAGCTTCAAATGGAATTTACTTCGAAGTAGGAGGTACTTCAACCAACGTAGGAGTGATCAAAAATGGTCGCCCAGCGGTAGATTACTCCATCATTGGTGGACATCGCACCTATGTAAATAGCTTAGATGTGCGAGTTCTCGGTGTAGCTGGTGGTAGTATGGTGCGGGCTCGCAAAGGCGAAGTGATCGACGTAGGACCTCGTTCGGCTCATATTGCTGGTATGGGCTATGCTTGTTTCACTGACCCTGCTCTTTTTGATGGAGCCGAGCTTTATCACATCCAACCTCGTTCGAACGATCCAGCTGATTATATCGCTATTCGATTGAACAATGGCGAAAGCGTGACCATCACGAATACTTGCGCAGCCAATGTGCTAGGGATTCTTGAAGACGGAGATTATGCTCGTGGAAATTATGAATCAAGCTGTAAAGCGATTCAACTTTTGGCTGATGAGGTAGGACTTTCTTTGGAAGGAACCGCAGAAGCGATTTTGACAAAATCCAGTGATAAAATCATTCCAGTCATTGAAGACTTAATTATGAAATACAAAATTGAGCGAGATCAAATTGTATTGGTAGGAGCTGGCGGCGGAGCTGGAACTTTGCTTACCTTTACTGCGAATCGATTGAAATTCAAATACCAAATTCCAATCAATGCGGAAGTTATTTCTTCAATCGGAGTTGCTCTGGCTATGGTACGAGAAATGGTAGAAAGAACCATTCCAAATCCTACCGCTGCCGATATTGCTCAACTTAAAAAAGAAGCAAAAGCCTTGGCTATGAATAGTGGCGCTGTAGAAGATAGCATTGAAATCTATGTAGAAATTGATGATCAAACTCAGAAAGTAACCGCCATTGCTATGGGGTCCACGGAAGTCAAAACCACTGATTTGATGAAAAATTGTACTGCCGAAGAGGCGATTGCGATTGCTGCCGAATCGGTAGGGGCTGAAAAAAATGAAATTACCTTAGCTGCTTCCAATGGATTTGTTTTTGTTCTGACCATGCCTAAAGACGGACGGACTCCGATTTATGTGGTAGATAAAAAAGGATTTATCAAAGTCCAACGAGCCAATGGCAACGTGGAACGAACTACTTTAGAGAATGCAGCCGAAACATTGAAAAAAATGTGGGATCAGGCCAGTAATTTCTCCAGTGAAGTTCGAATTAATCCAGATGTTTATGTTATTTCTGAATCTCGCGTATTAGATTATTCCGGAATTCCTGAGCTAACTCAGGTCACCGGATTGATCGAAGCAGAGCTGGCAGACCAAAATCCAGAAGATGAGATCATTTTAGTTCTAGCTCGCAATGAGTTATGATTAGTCCCAATCCAGATTTGCTAGCCAAACAACTCCAAGAAGCTAAAGAAATTAAAGATCAAGTTTGGTATGGGTATCTCTTGAAAAAAGGGCTTTTTGGTTATACACTTAAAGAGGATGAATTTTCTGTCATCATTGATGGTTCTGTCAAAGCTGCAGAAGAATTATCCCAGCAAATTTCTACTACCATGACAGTATGTACACCCTTTGAAGTTGCTGATAAATTAGGTCTGACCCTAGATTTTTTATCAGAAGAATTACGAGACCCTTTTCTCTACTTTGGAATGTTTTACCCGAAAGAGAAAAAAATCATTCTGAATCAAAGTGTCCTGGATTTTTTGAAAAAGATGATTCTCCAAAACAAACTAGAAAAAATAATTTCGCCAGAGTTGTTGGTAGATGTCATTCTCTACCATGAAATTTTTCATGCTTTGGAAGAGATTACTCCAGGAATCTTCACCCGAAGTAGAATGCGTAAGCAAAAGTGGTTAGGAATTTTCTCCTATGGCTCTGGTTTTTCCGGAGCCTCCGAAGTAGGGGCGGTTCATTTTTCAAAATTAATGAGTGGCTTACATTATTCCCCTTGTATTTATGAAAATTTGTTGCTTCTCGGATTGCACAAATTATCAGAAGACCAAATATTACCTCAATAGGAGTTTGAAAGGAGCATTTTCAATGCAAATGACAATGCGCTGGTTTGGCACTGGCTATGATTCGATTACGTTAGAACAAATTAAACAAGTTCCAGGTGTGACTGGAGTCATTACGACTCTCTATGGCACAAAGCCTGGCGAAGCTTGGGAAATGGCTGATATTTTGGCAATGAAAGAAGAAGTGGAAGCTTCTGGTCTTCAAGTGGCTGGGATTGAAAGTGTAAATATCCATGATTCGATCAAAGTAGGGACTCCTGACCGAGAAGAATATATTGCAAACTATATCACTACCTTAGAGCGAATCGGCGAAGCAGGAATCCATATGGTTTGTTACAATTTTATGCCTGTATTCGACTGGACCCGATCAGATTTAGCTAAAATGCGTTCTGATGGCAGTACGGTCTTAGCTTATGATCAAAAAATTATTGATCAAATTAATCCGGATGAGATGCTTTCTTCCATGGGAGAAAAGTCTAATGGGTTTGTCCTCCCTGGCTGGGAACCAGAGCGCATGGCACGAATTAAAGAACTTTTTGAGCTTTATAAAGAAGTAGACGAAGCAAAACTTTTTGAAAATCTTCAATATTTCTTAGAACGTATTATGCCTACTTGTGAAAAATACCAAATCAAAATGGCAATTCACCCAGACGATCCAGCTTGGCCAGTATTTGGTCTGCCAAGAATTGTGACCAATAAAGAAAAATTACATCAAGTACTTAGCCTGGTAGACAGCCCTTACAATGGCATTACTCTTTGCTCTGGCAGCCTTGGGTCCAACCCAGCCAATGATATTCCTGATATTATTCGTTCCCTAAAAGGACGTATTCATTTTGCTCATGTTCGTAATCTTAAATATAACGGACCTGGGGACTTTGAAGAAGCAGCTCATTTATCTAGCGATGGTTCAATGGATATGTTTGCCATTATGAAAGCCTTATATGACATTGGTTTTGACGGACCGATCCGTCCAGATCACGGACGAGCCATTTGGGGTGAAGTCTCTATGCCTGGCTATGGCCTCTATGACCGTGCAATTGGAGCAAATTATTTAAATGGTCTTTGGGAAAGTATTGATAAAATGTCGACTGATAAAAAGAACAGCTGATAATCGGGTAAAGAGGAGAGCGATAATTTGTATGATGCAAATGAATTGGCGCCCCTAAGTGGCAGAAACGTACAAGAGGGTGAAGTATATTCGGCGCTCCGTAAAGCGATTGTAGAACTATATCTACAACCTGGAGTGATTTTAAGCATGAAAGATATTTGCGAGCACCTAAGTATTGGGCGCTCGCCAGTTCGTGATGCTCTGATTCGGCTAGACCAAGAAGGTCTAGTCACCCTTTTGCCTCAGAAGGGCACAATGATTTCGCAGATTGATAGTTGGCGAGTAGAGCAAGAACGATTTCTTCGTATTTCTGTAGAAGAAGAAGTGATGGCTCTTTTTATGGCTTGCCATACATCATCAGATATTTACCTCTTGCAAGATATATTGCGTCGTCAGCAAGAGTGCGCTGACAAAGAAGGGACTCATTTTAGAGAGTTTTTAGAATTGGATGATGAATTTCATCATCTTTTTTACCGAGTAACCGATAAAGAATTTTGTTATCAAATGATTCAGAATGTGAGTGGTCATTATCAGCGAATGCGTTTGTTGAGCTGCGGGATCGGGGATCGATTACGGGAAATTATTGATCAGCACAATGCAATGATTACGGCCTTGCAGTCTCGAGATACGGAAGTGATGAATAATTTATTTCACCTTCACTTGCGCAAAGTGGATCGAGAAGAGCGATTGGTGCAAAAGACCTATCCTAACTTGTTTAAAGGGGAAGGAAATATTGGGTCTGCTAATCCTTTTTGGAAATTTGACTATTTGCAAACTCTGAAACAAAAAAAGGAGTAAGTACATGAAATTAAATCAGCAGGGACTTACGAATCAAGAGTTATGGGAAAATGCCGGTTATGTTCTTCCAAAGTTTGACCGAGCTGAAATGATCAAAAAAACGACCGAAGAACCGACGTGGGTTCATTTCGGGGCAGGCAATATTTTTCGGGCTTTTCCGGCTATGTTGCAGCAAAAGTTGCTAGATTCGGGCTTAGAAGACAAAGGGATTATTGTGGTTGAAGGCTATGATTATGAAATTATTGATCAGATGGCCCCCTTTGATAACTTGAGCTTGCTGGTTACCTTAAAGGCCGATGGAAGTACTGAGAAAACTGTTGTGGCTAGCTTAGCCGAAGCCTTGCAGGCCGATAGTGAAAACCAAGAAGCTTTTTCGAGATTACGCGAGATTTTTCGTGCTCCTAGTCTTCAAATGGTTAGCTTTACAATTACTGAAAAAGGCTATAGCTTAGTCCAACCCAATGGGGAATTTATGGCAGATGTGGTGGCCGACTTTGAAGTTGGGCCAGAAAAACCAAAAAGCTATATCGGAAAATTAGCTTCTTTGTGTTATGAACGTTATCAAAATGGGAAGCTTTCGCTGGCTTTGGTCAGTATGGATAATTGCTCTCACAATGGGACAAAGCTTTTTGAAGCAGTCCAAGCATTTGCTGCCAAGTGGGAAGCAAATGGAAAAGTGGAAAAAGGTTTTTTAGGTTATGTTGAAAATCCTTCAAAATTATCTTTTCCATGGAGCATGATTGATAAAATTACTCCTCGTCCTGACGAGGGGGTAAAAGAAATGCTTCTAAAAGATGGTTTTGAAAATGCGGAAGGCAATGTGACCAGCAAAAATACCTATATTGCTCCTTTTGTAAATGCAGAAGAAGCTGAGTATCTAGTAATTGAAGATTTATTTCCTGCCGGTCGCCCTGCTTTGGATAAAGTAGGAGTCATCTTTACTACTCGTGAGACTGTGGATAAAGTGGAGAAAATGAAAGTCTGCACTTGCCTCAATCCGCTTCATACTGCATTGGCTATTTATGGCTGCCTCTTAGGCTACACCAAAATTAGTGATGAAATGAAAGACTCGGAGCTTTTAAAGCTAGTAGAAGTAGTTGGCTATCAAGAAGGACTACCTGTAGTAGTAGACCCAGGAATCCTGTCTCCTCGTCGTTTTATCGACGAAGTACTACAAGTACGTTTTCCAAATCCTTTTATGCCTGATACTCCACAACGGATTGCAACCGATACATCGCAAAAGATCCCAATTCGTTTTGGAGAAACCATCAAAGCTTATGCTGTAAGTGAGACTTTAGAAGTAAGGGACTTGAAAATTATCCCTCTTGTATTGGCTGGTTGGCTTCGCTATCTCCTTGGGGTTGATGATAAAGGGGAGTCAATGGCTGTCAGCCCAGACCCAATGCTGGGAGAACTTCAAGAAAAATTGTCAGGTATTAAACTGGGTGAAACTGCTTTTGATTCACAGTTATTGAATCCAATTTTATCCAATGAGAAATTTTTCGGAGTCGACCTATACTCGGTAGGGTTGGCTGAACTGGTTGAATCGTACTTACGAGAG
>JAGOHU010000060.1 GCA_017995975.1 Negativicutes bacterium | reverse complement strand
ATTAATAATTTTTTCACCAAAGTGTTTTCTTCGAATCTCTTTTGACATGAAAAGACCTCCCATCATAACTCTTAGTTTACGATAGGAGGTCTCTTTTTATTTTGTCTCACTTTTGGGGTTCAGTACAACTACCGAAGAAACCTCTTTTTATTTTGTCATCCTATCCTTTGGGCGACTTTATTTCTCATTGAAAAAACTAGCTCTTTTCTTTCTTCATTACCGAGCAAAAACATTGATACAATAAACCACGAAAGGCTGATAGAATACATCAATGAGGAAGGCGCCTACAATTGGTACAATAATCAAGGCTTTTCGTGAAGGGCCGTACTTATCCATGATTGTAGTCATATTGGCCACCGCAGTAGGTGTCGAGCCAATATCATGACCGATCAAGCCGGAGCACATGACTGCCGCATCGTAATTTTTTCCCAAAATCCGAAACACGATAAAGTAAGTAATTAGTAATAAGAAGATAGTTTGCATTGTGAGGACGATCAGCAAAGGCCCAGCCAGACCAGCAAGCTCCCAGAGCTTCAAAGTCACCAGTGCCATGGAGAGGTAGATACCCAGGCACACATCGCCTAAATTGTCATTAAATTCTCGACTAAAGTGATAGAATTTGAATTTTTCATTTAGGTTGCGCAGAATAACCGCCACAAACATGGCCCCTACATAAGCAGGAATGCCAAAAGGCTTCCCACCGATCGGCGGGATAAAGCCGCTAATCACATTGACGATAAAAGACCCTAGTGTCATGGCGACCAGCACGGCTGTGATATTTTTCATTGTGTCTGCGTAATCAAGCTCTTCTTTGGTCTCTACAGCTTCATAGCCCGCTAAGTCCAAGATCGGCTCTTCCCCATCATCCTCAGTCGGTTTCAGGTCATAAGCCTCCACCAGCCTACGCCCAAAAGGCCCACCGACTAGGCTCGCTACGATCAAGCCAAAAGTGGCCGCCGTAAGCCCCACCAGACTTGCTCCCGGAAAGCCCATAGCTTCCAAAGTCTGTCCATAGGCGGCCGCACCACCATGACCCCCCACCAGAGCCACCGGCCCGGAGACGATCCCATAAACGGCGTGCATCCCTACCATAGGACTCACATAGACTCCGATCCCGGTCTGCAAGATCGTGATCACCACATTGACCAACCAATAAACCACCAGCAATTTTCCACCGGTGATCAAGATTTTAAGATTGGTTCCCAGCCCTACACTGGTAAAAAAAGCTAACATAAATGCGGCCATATAAGTAGAGTCAAATTTAAAAATAATCACTCCGCTCAGATAAAAAAGATAATTTAGAAATACGAAAATAAATCCTCCCACTACAGGTGCAGGGATGCAAAATTTTTCTAAAAATGCAACTTTCTTTTTTACCCAAAAACCCAATAACAATAAAACTGCTGCTAAGGTCATCGTGCCAATACTGTCAAAAATAATCGTGAGAACCGAATTTACCATTTGAAATTTCATTTACAAAACTCCTTTCGTTCGTCCTTTGACATACTCCCGCCACTGGCTTTGACTCGAAAGCAACCTCCCTTCTTTGATTTGACTAGAAAATCTATTTTTTTCAGTTATAACGGTTTATGATAAGTAAATTCTAAAATATTTTACAAAAACCTTCTTTTTACCGAATTTTCTGTTTATTCGTCTTTGTATTTATTTAACTTCTTTTCTGATAATCCACTTTCTTCTCCCTTTATAAGGTAAAATTAGATAACGAGAAATAACGAGGTGTTACTATGAAAAAAATGAATTGGCTCTTACTCATGACCTTTATCATCCTGACCGAAGGGGTCGGAAGCCTCAGCGGCTACCTAGCTGGCAATTCCCGAGAAGTCTTTCGCGTCCTCAATCAGCCAGCCCTAGCTCCTCCGGGCTGGGTATTCCCGATCGCCTGGACTCTCCTCTATGCACTGATGGCAGTCGCCGCTTGTCTTGCCTACACTCACAGTAAATCCGCTCGCAACGATTCGAGCCCCCTTTACTTCTACTTGGTTCAACTTTTCATCAATTTCAGCTGGAGTATCGTTTTCTTTCGCTGGAACTCCCTATGGGGCTCAGTCGTCGTAATCCTCCTCCTCGACCTAGCAGTCCTACTAACCATGCAAAACTTCAAAAAATATAGCCCCCTCGCTCAAAAGCTAATGATCCCTTACCTACTCTGGATACTTTTCGCCACCTACCTCAACATCCACATCGCTCTGATCAACTAAAAAAACTCCCCCATCATGGAGAGTTTCGACTGTAGACCAAAGGCAAGTTAATAAAAACTAATCGATTTTTTGCCTAATTATTCCTTATAATATAAAAATTGTAGGAATCAAAACCTCTTTTATCAATATTATGAAACAGCTTTAAGTTATTCGTTAGAATTTTTTTTACAGTGGGCGGTGCAGAAAATCTATTATTGCCTGAATAAATCGTAGCCCCTGAAGCACGTAGTATTCCCGCTCGCGGCGAGTTGCGATGCTCTGCAAGCATGGCGAGCAGTAAAAAGAGCACTACCGTAGTGTTAACGATTGCCGAGTTATTACGAAGGCAGAGTTTATTCATAACGGTGCTTGTTGGATCACTACCGTCCATTTTCAAATTGGCAGGTAGTGATTTAACACTGAGCCGAAGGGAAGTACTACAAGAAAAACGAGTAACTCTGTTCGAAGAATTCGAGTGAAACGACGAATGAATCGCTGAGGAGTACTACCGTAGACTTAATGAGGCTTAACTACGATCTATTCATGAACAGTGTGAAGCAAATAGATCAGTAGGAAACCCACCACTGCCTTAATGAAATGGAATAAAATGACATTGAATTTAGTCAAAGGGGTGCTTCGAGTAAAACGTAGAATGAATTTAGTCCCGACGGTGCTCGTTTTCTGCAACCCAAAATAGGTACAGATAGGTTCTCCTACACTCGATTCGCTTTAGCAAGAGAGTAGTAAGAGCCCCATCTTTCTCTTAGCGACTGCCAAGTAGAACGCCGGCAGAGCTTAGACAAAAAGATGCACAAAATTAATAAGCCAAGTCTCACTAATTCAACGTTATAAAAAGTCTTAGGCCCTTACGTCTACAAACTGAAACTCCCCAATCATGGGTAGTTTCTTCTTTAAAACCACAGATATTCGTGCTAAAGTAAAACCAGTATGATCTTTCTCAAATCTAAGGAGGAATTTACCATGAATGAACAAGTAGCAAAAACAATCGAAGCCCTCAATAAAAATCGCTTTGCCACCCAATATCACGAAAATGCCGAAAAAGCAGTCGAAGAATTGCTCGCAGCAATCCCACTGGATGCCACTGTAGGGATCGGTGGTTCTTGGACTTTAATGGAGCTCCAAGTAGCTGAAAATTTAGAAGCCCGTGGCAATGTAGTCTATTGTCATCACAAGCCAGGCCTCACACCAGAAGAAGTCTTGACCATCCGCCGACTACAACTCACCTGCGACGTATTCATCACCAGCACCAATGCCCTCACCGAAGATGGCAAGCTGGTAAATGAAGATGGCACTGGCAACCGAGTCGCCGCCATGATGTTTGGCCCAAAAAAAGTCATCGTATTCACTGGAATCAATAAAATCGTAGCCAACTTGGAAGAAGCGGACAAACGTATCAAAACCATCGCCGCCCCGAAAAACAACGTACGCCTCAACCGACCCAATCCATGCACCAAAACCGGCTACTGCATGGACTGCCAAGGCCCTACTCGAATCTGCAACATCCGCACAGTAATCGAGAAAAAACCACCACTCAGCGACATCCACGTCTGGCTCGTAGGGGAAGAAATCGGGTATTAAAAAGCACCTTAACCAATTCAGCGAGATAAACAGACAATCAAAAAGGACTCTGGAAACAAATCCAGAGTCCTTTTTAGTACCCAATAACAAACATCCTTACTCAACCAAACCAAGGAACCACTTTACCAAAAGGAATCCCTTTTAAAATCCCAATCGTAGTAATCCCAAAAGCCATAATCATAAACAAAAGCATTAAAGGCTTATAAGCAAAAGTCCCCCCTGTAGCCATTGTCCGTTTATAATTCCACACCGTAAAAACTAAATAAAACAACGAAACCCCAAAAAGCATATAAGTAGGAAACATTGCATGACTTATATTCAAATTCATCTCTATAATCCTCTCCTCTACTTTTGAATTATAGCACCCCTCACAAGAAGAGGACAAGAACTCCCCACTACTTTCAGCTTTTCAAAAAAAGACACCAAGCAACAAAGCCCAGCCTCTTTCGATTCGCTATTATTTATAATCAAATCCCATCTTAGAAATCAATTAGGTAAGACCATATGGCTTATACAAAGATTTCCCATATCAGCTGCTTCCAATTGAATTTGAGTGACCCCCAGCTCTTTTGCACCCTTCACTAAACGCTCCAGCACCTCACGGAGCTCCCCTAACTACAACAATTCGGTCGAGTGTACCTATTCATCACATAGCCTTTTCTTCCAGAATGATTGGAATAGGTTGGCATCAAATCATAACTAGACATAGACCCACAGGAGGCAAACTCTTCACCATCGAATACCAAATATTCAATATGACTTGCCGTCTCCAATCGTTTTTCATAATACTCTCGAGTTGTCCTGTGAATTCCACTCATATCTGTCCCTAAAGCAAGCAATTGGCTGCAATCAATACTTTCATTCGGATATGAACTAGCTATCTTCAAATCTAAAAGACTGCCCTACGATAAATTAATTCAGCCACACTTCGCATCCCCTTATTCTTGCCAAATCAATCGTGATATGTGCTTTCTTTTTGCCGTTCAATTAGTAGCTCTTCCAACTCAGTAACTTTTGCATTTGTTACAACATTATAAAACTGTTCGTTTTTCTGTTTTTCAATATAATATCGATATTCAAGCACTAAAAAATCATTTTCTATAGATTCACTCCAATTATGAAAACCAATATCATAACAAACTTCTCCATGCTTTTTTAACCTAATCTCTTCCGCTTTATGATGCCCTTTCAAAAAAACTATACCTTTGTAAAAGTCATCATGTATCTTTTCAATATTTTTATCTATTTTAATTTCACGAGCTAGACCAACATGTTCTAATCTATTTTCAGACTTTGCAATTCCCAATTTTTCTTTTATATCACTAAAATGATTTCCCCTTAAATAAAAAATAATTGCTATTATAGCGAGCACACTTGCTATGTGGTTAATCGTAGGCACTACGAAATCAACATAATATGATAGCATGAAACCTCTCCTTCTCTCAAACTACCTATATTATTCACGAATAACATTTCAGTTGTCAATCAAAGAAGACAATTTTATAATTTATCTTCCTTTTATGATGATTGATTTAATTTCAATAATCAAGGCTTCGTACTCAACCATTCCAGCACTGTTCCTATGAATTGTGCAAATCACCACAGCATTTCTTTTGTTTTTTTCCAAAAATTCCGCCATCCACAAAGAGCCTTTTTCATTCTAGTATAACTTATTTTCTAAATAAAATAATCCAAAAAAATCGAATCACTTATTTTATAAGAAGGTTTTCTAATTAATTTATCGAATAGTAGTTTATCATCATTATGAAAGAGGTGTGCCCAATGAACCGATTTTTTTCTTTAAAAATTATGCCTTTTTTCTTCCTTCTAGCTTTTAGCTTTTGCTTAATTCCAACTATCGCCAATGCCAAAAATGTTAATGCACTCTATGTTTCTGAGGACGTAATGTGGTTTTATACAGAAAAAGTTTATAACAGAACACCCAAATTTGGTGGTGCTGGGATGACAACTAATGTTCGTTTTTTAAAAACTATCAACGAAAAAAATACTACGCAGTATTATGTGATCATATCAAAATTTAGTATTATGCCACCCAAGTACTATCCTTACAAAAAAAATGCCACTCTTGTAATCAATGGTAATGAATATAGTCTAGCCCAAATGGATAGACCTGAGGCTATTAAAATGCTAAATACGGATTTCAGAGACACTGTTTTCGTTATACCCGATAATGCAATCAATCAGTTCTCTGCGCTTTCAACAGACGACGTTGTTTCCTTCAATATTCCCGCAGCTTCTGGTCTTGTTATCAATTCTTTTCAATTAAATAAAGATAATTTAGATGGGATGGTCAAAATCATTTCAGCTACAAAAAACGACTTTTCTTTGTATGACGAGGATGCTAAACAACGAGAAAAAGCTGGACCAATCGAAGTACTGAAATGGTAATCCGAACGCCCTCATATAGGGCGTTTTATTTTTCCCCTCTATTTTTTAGAAAAGATTTTCTTAAGAAAATCTCAAAATCACTGATAGAAATTTCTCTATAGATTACAGAGGTAAATAATGAAAATCTACACAAACCCGAATTGTAAGAAAATCCGTGGCAGTCATATCCTAGAGGTGTCTTGTGCCCACTGCAAATGCTTTATCGCTAAGTATCAGAAGGTGGGAGAGAGCAATTTTGTAAAAATGTATAATGATCGAATTATTGAAGGGTCTATTGATTTCTCTCAGTATCATGGTGCCATCTTTTGCCCCAACTGCAATGAGCGGATCGCTACTCGCTATATGACCAAGATGGACAATAAAGAAGCTTACCGCTTTGTGCCGTCCGGCTTCAACAAAAAGAAAGTGCGGTCTTAGCCCTTAGCCCCTTCATCCTTATTCGGTGGAGGGACTTTTTTATAGGCATTTTTCGTTTCTCTGAAATTAGCCCTTTCTTCGCCAGCTTGATCCCCACCCGAGGTATTCTATTCTTCCCTTCTTCTCATTCTTATCATTCTTGTTAGTTGTTATCTGTCTGTTAATCGTTTGTTAGCTGTCTGTTAGCTTCGATTTCTACAACCCACTCTAACCTATGTCCCACAAGGCTTATTAGATTCACTAATCTATGTTAGATTTTTCGTTTTTCTCAATTATTCTTATTATTATCTATAATGCATGGTGAATTAAAAACTTCTCTTTTCTTCGAAAAGGACTTTAATAACTCCATTATAATTCATTTCAACCATAAAATAAGCTATAAAAATTCTATATGACCAAAGGCTTCAATTAAAACAGCGGATAAACTCCATCCAAAGATGAAGTCGATCCGCTTGTTTTGGTTTTATATTCGATTTTGATCTTTAATTCATTGATTTCTTATAGGAAGTTTACAAAGATTCCTGCAATAACGATGGAGAAGGTGGTCACTGTGGCGAGTCCTGCTACTACATAGCTCGGCATGATGACAGCCAAGATCGCTTCTTGCTCTTTTTCGTCTTCGGTCACTGCTTTGGCTACTTCATTGGCGATCAAAAAGGTGGCTGGGAAGCCGAGAAATTGACCTAGAGCGATTCCCATAGCCAAGTTTTTAGAACCTCTGATTTTCCATCCTGGTAGGATATAAAAGACCAAGTAGAGTGCTGCTAAAGATGCTCCTAAAATGACAATCATGTAAAAGCCCATAGTGATCAGGTCATTGAGAGTCACTTTAGCCAATGAAGGCACGATGATCGCAAATACTAGCATGGAAAGAAGCCCCGAAGTCTTTCCTTTTTCGAGAATTCGCTCTGGTACAAATCGGAAATACCCCAGCAAAGCACCGGACAGAAGAGCCCAAATCGAGAAATTGATTGGGGTCAATTTACCCAAGCTCACTGCGATCCAAGCAAATCCGACCGAAACTGCAATACAAACAAAATCAGTAAAGTATTTTTTATTTCGATCTGCAAAGCCTTCCTTCACAGCCGCTTCAGCTGATTTACCATCTTGAGCGACTGGCTTTAATTTATTGGCTCGATACTCTTCTAAAATAATTTTAGCTTCTTTGACTCCAAAGAAAGAAGCTGGATAGGAACCAGCAAATTTTTTGATTGCATATAAAAGAGTCCCCAAAGCGGCCGGGAGCAGAAGCCCCGCTTTTTGAGCACTAGTAGTCATGATTTGAGTCGAAATGATCCCACCATTCAATACTGGAATTGTGGTAATTGCATTTTTCATTCCAATAATCGGCGAAACTGCCAAGACCGCAACCATCACCACAATCATCGATAAGACCGCTGTGATCACCGTCTTGTACTCTTGAATCAGCTGCTTGATATTAATCATCGTTCCCATATGAAATACCAGCAAAGCGGAAGTCATAGCTCCAAATTCGGTCAATCCTGCTTTTTTAATAATATCCGCTGGCAAGACCCCACTCATAAATCCAATAAGAAAAAGCAATAAAGCCACAAAAACCGATGACAATTTAGCCTTAGTAATCGTCCCCGCAAAGTCTCCAATTGCAAAAATAGCCGCCACAATAAAGAAATAAAAAAATGGCCCATTTGCAACAATTTTTAAAAATCCCTCCATAAAATACCCTCTCTTTCTAACTTTCTATACTCCCTATTATAAAGCCCTGTCGATCATAAATCTAGTCATTTCACCAGATTATTTTACAACTTTACACTTTTGTCACATTTTTTCGAAATACATCCAACCAGGTACTACCATTACCAATATAACATTCTAAGATATGTCCATCAAATTGACGGCCTAGCCCGACCACCCATCACACCACGGCACACTCTGGAAGCAAATTTCCAAGACACTTCAAAGGGCATCTAGCTTTGGCCTAGCAATTAAAGAAAAGCCTGAATGATGCCCCGAATTTGATTGATAAACTTCTTGGGAGCAATTTCAATAAATTCAATTTCTCGGGCTTCCGGATCAAGCGACCGGAT
>JAGOHU010000059.1 GCA_017995975.1 Negativicutes bacterium | reverse complement strand
AAAGCATTGCTTTAGAGTTAGGATTTTCTTTGGGATATCAATTCTGTCATTAATTACTTTGGGTGCTCTTATGTATGTTGTTTGGATTCATAAATAAAATCAGGTACAGAGGGGTAAAGAATGGATGAAAATGGACCTCGAATCAATTCCCAAATAGAGTGGTTATTAGGAAAAAGCCGAAGCATTTCTCTTTTAGTCAGCATTTTTACAATACTCTTTTTTTTCTACACAGTTGTTATGTGGCTTGGTTTTTCGTTTCTGTATGCGGATTCAGTTTATGGCTATGGAGTTATTATCATCACAATTGTATGGCTATATTATTTGGGATGCTACTTTTTTCAAGAATTATGGGAATGGTTGATTCGAAAAGTTTTAAATTACAATAAAAATAGGACAGCTCTATTCTTGGCAAGACTAATGCTGGGAATTAACCTAACAGCATTGTTATTGTTTGTCATTACACTAATAAAAATTGTAGTAATGAAAACATCATTTTTCTAAGTAATACTTTAGATGATTTTACAAAATCAGGAGGCATAGAATGCGATTTTCGCCATTGAATTTACTTTTGTATTCCCAGTTTCTTTCGGCCTTTGTGGACAATATGATTCTTTTTTTGGTGCGAGGGATTTTGATCCGAGATCAGGCACCGGATTCTCAGCTTTTCTTTGTACAAGGGGTGTTTTTATTATCTTATGTGGTTTTAGCTCCGATCGTAGGGGCTTTTGCAGATCGTAATCCAAAGGCGAAAGTGCTTTTGATCGGCAATGGAATTAAGGCTCTAGGAGTGCTGGTGATGATGCTAGGAGTCAATCCAGCTTGGGCTTATGGAATTGTCGGGATTGGGGCGGTGGTCTATAGCCCTGCTAAATACGGAATCTTACCTTGGCTGACCAAAGGAGAAGGGGAATTACTAAAAGCGAATGCTCATCTTGAAAGTGCAACGATTTTGGCGATTCTTTTAGGTACAGTGGTGGGGGGCTATTTAGCGGATATTTCAATTGTAGGAGGATTGATCGGATCAGGCCTTCTCTATCTTCTTTCGATTCTGATTGCGTGGTATATCCCAAAAGACCTGGGGAATGAAGCGATTCAGTATGGAAAGTCGGTAAAAGAATTCTTCTCAGATACAGTATTTCTATTTAAAAACCGAGGTGCTCGCTTTTCTTTGATTGGTACCGGTTCTTTCTGGATGGCCACAGCGGTACTACGGATGATCCTTTTGATCTGGATTCCTCTTGTCTTGGGGATTAGTGAAGGATCAAAAATTGGCATGATTGTTGGGATCACAGGAATTGGCATTGGACTTGGTGCAGTTGCGACTCCTTATTTAGTTTCATTAGAAAAATACTACAAAACACTTTTTTACGGATTTGGAATGGGACTTATGATTTTCGCTTTTTTAGGAGTTACTACTTTGTGGCAAACTGGAATTCTTCTTTTGATCACTGGATTTCTCGGCGGAGTATATATTGTCCCTATGAATGCGTGTCTCCAAAAAGAAGGCAATAACTCAATTGGGGCAGGGAAAACCATTGCCATTCAAAATTTAGTCGAAAATAGCTTTATGCTTTTTGGAATGGCGACTCTTACTCAAGCGAGCCATAGAGGCTTCTCGGTATTTGACTCCATCTGGGGTATTGGACTTTTATTTTTGGGAGTGATTGCCCTCATGGCAGTGGTGACCTTCATGAGAAAAGGCAATGAAATAAAGGCGTAAAAAAAACTGAGCTTTTCAAGTTGCAGACACAAACACGATTTTTCATAAATTTGAATCACTGGGGTTTCACTTTTCAATTTTGTGCATATCTGTCCCTACTTTGGATTGCAAAGACGATTCGGTTTTCTTGTAGTACTTCCCTTCGGCTCAGTATTAAATTGCTACCTACCAAGTTAAAAATGAACGGTAGCAACTCAACAGATTCGCCGCGAGCGGGAATACTACGTGCTTCTGGGTTACGATTCGGCCGGATAGCGAATAGGCTTTCTACATCGTCCATTATAAAAAAATATTATAAGCAAGGTAGACTGTTTCAGCTTATAGCACAGAAGAAAGTTGAATTCTTCGTGTTTTTATATTACAAGTAAAAAATAGACCAAAGGCAGATTACTCAAAAAGTAATCTGCCTTTGGTCTAAAGTTTGAAAAGCTCAGTTTTGTTCTTCAGATATTTTATAATAAATTTGCCAAGAAATTTTGCAATCGTGGTTGTTGGGGATTCAGTAAAATATCTTCTGGTTTTCCTTCTTCCAAGACTTCGCCGTTATCGAGGAAGAGGACTCGGTCGGCCGCTTCTCTTGCGAAAGCGATTTCGTGGGTGACTACCACCATGGTCATATCTTCTTTGGCTAGGTTCAACATGGTTTTGAGGACTTCACCAGTGAGCTCCGGGTCTAAGGAGGAGGTTGGTTCGTCAAAGAGCATGATTGCAGGCTTCATGGCTAGGGCTCTGGCAATAGCGACTCGTTGTTGCTGTCCACCGGATAAACGAGAAGGATAGACATCTTTTTTCTCCAGTAAGCCTACTTTATTTAACAGTTCCAGAGCCTCTGGCAAGACTTCTTCTTTGGTTCTACCTTGAACTAAGACCGGTGCTTCCACTAAATTCTCTAAGACTGTCATATGGGGAAAAAGATTGAATTGCTGAAAGACCATTCCCATTTTACTGGAGATTCGAAGCACTTCTTTTTCTGCTGGATAGATACTGGTTCCATCAGGAGTCGATTGAGCCAAAGCTTCTCCCGCAATGGTGATGGAGCCTTGATCAATGGTCTCTAATCGATTTAAGCAGCGCAAGAATGTACTTTTTCCTGCCCCAGAGGGGCCAATGAGGGCCACCACTTCTCCTTTTTTTACAGTGAGATTAATTCCTTTGAGAATTTCTAAATTTTGAAAGGATTTGTGAATTCCATTCGCTTCAATCATATTCATCGTGCTGACTCCTTTTCCTTATATTTTATCGATCGTAGACTTGATACCGCTCTTCTAAGTGATTGAAAATCCAAGTGAGAAGTAAGGTAAAGAGCAGGTAGAAGCCACCAGCGATTAAGAAAGGGGTCATATCAAATTCTCTTTGCACCATCGAACGAGTCACTCGAAGTAAATCGTTCATCGCAAGGATATAGATGAGAGAAGTATCTTTTACCAAAGTGATTGTTTCATTGGTAATGGGAGGTAAGACTCGGCGCAGCATCTGAGGCAGAATGATTCGTCTCATGGTTTGCTTGTAATCCATTCCCAGTGTGCGAGCTGCTTCGTATTGGCCAGGTTCAATAGACTGGATTCCGCCACGAAAGATTTCGGCAAAGTAGGCCGAATAGTTCAGCACAAAAGTGATAATCGCTGAAGGAAAATCATCCAGCCGAATTCCAATGGTAGGCAGAAAGTAATAAATAAAGAGAAGCTGGAGGAGGAGGGGAGTTCCTCGCATCAGCCAGATAAATCCACCAGTAGCCAATCGTACCATTTTCCAAGGAGAAATTCGTAGCAGGGCAACTACCACCCCGAGGGGTAAGGAGAGTGCTAGAGTGAGGGCGAAGACTTCTAGTGTGAGTTTGATCCCGTCCAATAGAGCGGGAAGGGTACTTGCCCAATTTGTCATTTTAAAAGGCCTCCTTAGAAATTCAGATTGTAGACCAAAGTATCGTATATGTTATCGCAGAGTGTTTACTTATCATTCCCTACATATCTGTACCTACTTTGGATTGCAAAATAATATTCGTTTTTTTTGTAGCACTTCCCTTCGGCTCAATGTTAAATCACTACCTGCCAATTTGAAAATGGACGGTAGTGATTCAACAGGTACCGTTGGGGGTAAACTCTACCGTCGTATAACTCGGTAATCGTTAACACTACGGTAGTGCTCTTTTTACTGTTCACTGCGCTCGCAGAGCATCGCAACTCGCCGCGAGCGGGAATACTACTTGCTTCAGGGCTACGGTTTAGCTTGGTATATAAATGGTGCATCACGATGCTATTTTAAATTTGCCACTCTCATGTGAGCTTTCCGTGACTATTAATTAGAAATGGTAGCACTTTTGGTTTTTATAATTTCTTTTGTCGACAAGCTGAGAATTCATTTACCTTGGCTATTGTACCAGATTTTTACCAAACCATTTCTCAGAAATTTTAGCAGCGGTTCCATCGGCTTTCATTTCGTCGAGAGTTTTATCGAGTTTTGTTTGCAAGTCTTTGTTGGTCAAAGCCATTCCGACTCCAAAAGTTTCGGTACCAAAGTCTACATTGGAGATCACATCGTATTTATCTGGATTTTTTGACATGTAGTAGCGAGCCAGTACTTCGTCAACAATCAGCACATCTACTCGTCCGTTGCCTAGATCAAGAAAAGCGGAAATCAGGTCAGGATATTTTTTGAGTTCTTTAAAAGTATCGGCTACGGATTTTTCTTTTCCTAAGGCAGTGACTGCACTGCTATCATCTTGGACTGCTACCACTTTGCCTTTTAGTCCATCTTTTGAAGTAATGGAGTTTCCTTTTTTGATGACTACGATTTGTTTATTTCCCATATAAGGTTTAGAGAAGAGAATATTTTTCTTTCGTTCTTCTAACATGGTCAAACCATTCCAGAGCATATCTACTCGACCGCTTTTGAGCTCTGCTTCTTTGCTTGCCCAATCAATTGCTTTAAACTCCATTTCCATTCCCATTCGCTTGGAAGCTTCTTTTGCCATGTCGATGTCGAAACCAACAATTTCGTTCTTCTCATTTCGAAAGCCCATTGGAGGGAATTGGTCATCCAGACCTACCACAATTTTTTGCTTGCTAGTTGCTGCTGGAGTCTCTTTTTTTGCATCTCCACCACAGCCAGTTAATAATATCATTCCGAGAATAAAAGTGATTGCCCATAAAGTCCATTTTTTCATAGTAGTACATCCTTTCTTGCTTTCGAAAAATAATCATAAAGTGATTATACTTTAACTAAGTGAATTAGTAAAGTGGAAAAGAAAAATGATAAGCTAGACAAACTAAGGAGAATCAATTAGAATAATCTGTATACAAAGTTACAGATAGAGAAAGGGGTATTCAATTAATGGAAAAGGAACAAAATTCATCAAAAAGTGGTTTTCGTATTCCCTGGTATGCGTATGGGGTCTTATTTTTTGCTATTTTATTTTTCTCGGGGGAACTTGCCAAGCTGAGTGGGGGATTTAGCTGGTTGAAAGGCTTCGACTTTGGGACTCTAAACGGAAAATTTGGAACCATGCAAAAGCCCACTGCCAATTTTCAAGGGATTGGTGGCCTTGGAGCACAAGCAGGTTTTTTATTGGCTCTTAGTTTGATTCCCACAGTGATGTTTGCCCTTGGATTTATCGAAGTGATTGAGCATTATGGTGGCCTAAAAGCGGCCCAAAAATTGCTGAATCCATTGCTTCGTCCTCTTCTTGGAATTCCAGGAGCAACAGGCTTGGCTTTGATCTCTTCTTTTCAAAGCACTGATGCAGGATCCGGGATGACAAAATCCCTTTATGATGAGGGATTTATTAATGAAAAAGAGCGCACAATTTTTGCAGCTTTCCAGTTTACCGCTGGCGGCACATTGCCCAATTATATCAATGTATTTAGTGCGGTAGCGGTTGCTGTCGGGACAGTGACTTCTTTCATGCTGCCATTAGTTGTGGTTATCTTCTTTAAGTTTTTTGGTGCCAATTTGGTTAGATTATATGTAACTCGCTTTGTAAAGGAGATTGACTAATGAGTAATCACGCTGATAAAAATGTAATTGATGTATTTATAACTGGAGCACGAAAAGGGTGGGATATTGCGATTACTAGTATTATTCCAAATGTTATTTTTGCATATGTGCTGATTCAATTTATGGAAGCAACAGGCTTTATGAAACTGATGGAAGCGGCTTGTGCACCTTTGATGGGAATTTTTGGCTTGCCTGGAGCTGCAATGGCTGTACTTCTTGCAGCGCTTATGTCGATGAATGGTGCTGCTGGAGTTGCTGCGGGGCTTTTTGCAGCAGGTAAATTAAATGGTGTTGATGTAGCGATTCTTCTTCCGTCTATCCTTTTGATGGGAGCAAAGGTTCAATACTTGGGGCGGATGCTAGGAACTGCGGGAGTTGAAAAACGATTTTATATGCCTCTTTTGGGAGTGAGTCTACTCAATGCGATTCTTTCTCTTTTTGTAATGCGATTTTTGGTTAGTGTATTTTAAACAACAAATGAAAGAAGGTTTTTCTTGTGGAATTAAAAGAACGAGTGCTACAGGCTTATGAAGATCTTCATCAAATTCCAGAAGTCGGTTTTGAAGAAGTCAAAACTTCAGCCTATTTAGCAGAAAAATTACACTCCTTCGGCTACGAAGTAACTACTGGTTATGGTGGGACTGGAGTCGTTGGCAAACTCAAAGGGAAAGAAGCAGGCCCTAAAGTGGGTTTGCGAGCTGATATGGATGCCCTGGGTCACGAAATTGATGGGCAAAAAGTAGCCATCCATTCTTGTGGACATGATGCACATTCGTCTATGGTATTGGCTGCTGCGGAAGAACTTGCAAAAAAGGGTATTGATCGAGGGGAAGTTCAAATTTTATTCCAACCAGCAGAAGAATGTCTTTTTGGAGCCATTCGGATGATTGAAGATGGGGCTGGGAAAGACTTGGATATGCTTTTTGGAATTCATCTTCGTCCGGGACAAGAAGCCAAATTGGGACAAATCACTCCGGCTCTCCATCATGGATCAAGCTATGTGGTAAAAGCGCATATTGAAGGAAAGACTGCTCATGGAGCTCGTCCTCACTTAGGGATCAATGCGATCCACGGGGCTAGTGCAGTCATTCAAGCAGTATTGGCAATTTTTCCAGACCCAGTGATCCCTTCCAGTATTAAAGCAACTCAAATCAAAGGTGGCGGTCCAGTAGCCAACGCGATCCCAGCTAGTGCAGAAATCACTTTTGATGTGAGATCACGTCAAAATGATGCCATGGAGGCCATCTTAGAAAAAATGAAAGTGGCGATCGAGCAAGGAGCTGCAGCGGTTGGAGCCATCGGTCGGATCGAAGTAGTAGGTGGTGTACCTGCAGCAGAGTATGATTCAGAAATGACTGAGCTGGCCAAAGAAGCGATTGTTGAAATTCTTGGCAAAGAAGGCTTGATGGATGAGATGGTTACTCCCGGCGGGGAAGATTTCCACTTCTTTACTCAAAAAATTCCAAATCTCAAAACTGGTTATCTTGGTCTTGGCTGTGATCTAACTCCAGGACTACATGATCCAAAAATGAGCTTTGATAAAAGTGCTTTAGAAATTGGTGCAAAAGCATTGGTCTCAGTGGTTGAGAAAGCTTTAAAAAGATAAAGTGGCAATAAGAAAGCCTCTCTAAATGTAGTTGAGAAACTATTTTAGAGAGGCTTTTCTTTTCGTTGAAACCAGAAAAAGAGAAAAATTTTTAGAAAGAAGTCAGTTTTATTGACGAAAAAAAGAGTAACAAGTTGAAGATGCGCCTATGAAGATAGTAGAGAATTTCATATTGGTACAGAGAGTGTTATCAGATTTCTGAGACTGGAAGAGATAAATCCAGACAAAACTTGAAGTGCTAGAATAGAAAATTTTATCACTTGTACAAAGAATAGAGGGGAAAAAATGCTTTCATAATGGATTAGGCTTGTGGATAAAAACGATGAAAAGCTAGAATCCTCAGGAGGAGATTTTGAATAAGCCGGAGTAGTTTTCCTACACTGATTGGGTGGGTTTGAAAAAAGTATTCTATCTTCTTTTGTGACTAATCTATTTGGAAGTCCGATTGGCTAGGTAGTACAAAAGATATGGTTCATTTCTTCAACGAAAAAGAGCTTTCCTGGTGAGAGGAAAGCTCTTTTTCTTTATAGATCATAGATGTAGGTAGGTACTTGGTTTATGATTAACGTTTTTTGAATGATTTTTTCTACTTCTTCCCAGTTTCCACCAGCCAGACCAGAGCCGATACGAGGCATATGGACTGAAGCTTTATTTTCTTTCGCTGCAATGGCGATTTGATTTAAACATTCTTTGAGTGCCTCATAGCGAATGGGAGGAAGATCATCTTCTGATTCAATTCCTTTTTGGGCCACCATATTGATTATTGTAATATCCTTTTCCACAGGAACGAATTGAATTTTTCCTAAGCTAAAATCTTTTTCTGAGTGGTACCATTGGAGATAGCTTTTTTTAGGTTCAGGCCATTTTTGTGAGACCCCTAAGACAAAACCGGCTCCCCAGAGCCCTAAATTGTTGCAGAGATGGACAATATATTTAGCACCATTTCCGATTGGCGCAGTAGCATCTCCTTTAAGATAGTGAATCCAACTTTCCATTTTTATACCTCAACTTTTAAAATAGTATCTTAATTATACTCTAGAGGATTGAGAAAATAAATAGAGGAAAACATCAAGGTTAAAAGAAATTAAGAGTATAATGAAAGAGCCCAAATCTAAAAACAGTTTATTATTTGCAATTTTTTAGTCGTGATTTGCCAAATAGGGTGGAGAATCTTACCTAAAGTAGCAATGGCTTGGCAGGAAAGGTTCGACTGAATTGTCGAAGACAATAGCTCTTTTTTTGTAGTCTTGATTTCCAAAAAAAGAGTAGAAAATAGCAAAGTGGTTATGAGAAGAAAGAAAGTAAAAATATAATTAGAAAACAGGAGGATTTTAACGTGAAGAAAATAATAGGATTGGTTGTTATTTTATTTACCTTGTCTATGG
>JAGOHU010000212.1 GCA_017995975.1 Negativicutes bacterium | reverse complement strand
CGCAGATATTTTCTTGGGGCCTTCTAAGGCGAAAGAATTCAAAACCTTTTTAGAGGGTCATCAATCGGTAGAACCTTTTGTTTTTACCCCTGCCGATGGGGCGCGACCGGATGCGATTAAAAGAGGAAAAAAAGTATCTGCTTGGCTACCGATTATGTACGGTTGCAATAAGTGGTGTACTTACTGTATCGTGCCAGCGGTTCGAGGGCCCGAAAGAAGTCGGAATCTACAGGAGGTTTTGACTGAGGCGAAAGAATTAGCTGAAGCGGGCTATAAAGAAATTACTTTATTGGGTCAGAATGTGAATTCTTATGGGTTGGATTTGAAAAACGAAGACGAAACTTTTGCAAAGTTGCTTGAGGCAATTGCTCAAGTACCAGGAATTGAACGACTTCGTTTCATGACTTCCCACCCTAGAGATTTAGATATACCCACAATGGATGTGATGGCTAAGTATAAAAATATTTGCAATCATCTTCATTTACCTGTTCAGTCTGGTAGTGATGAAATTTTAAAACGGATGAATCGAGGCTACACGACCGATCAGTACCGGCACTTGGTGGCTGAGCTTCGAAAACGGATTCCTGAGATTGTATTGAGTACTGATTTGATTGTTGGTTTCCCAGGAGAAACGGAAGAGCAATTTATGGAGACTTTGAGATTTGCTGAAGAAATGGTTTTCGATCAGATTTATACTTTCATTTATTCTCGCCGATCTGGTACGAGAGCCGCAGAATTTGAAGATCAAATTCCAGAAGAATTAAAAAAAGAACGACATTATCGCTTGTCGGAAGCTCAAGATAAGATCGGACTTGCTCAGATGAAGCTATGGGAAAATAAAGTTACCCAGGTGCTTGTGGATGGGCCAACTAAAAATGATGATCAGGTGCTTTGTGGGAGAAATGCAGAAAATAAATTGATTTTATGGCCTAAAGAAGATGGGGGCCAAGTTGGCGACCTGATTGATGTGCGGGTCGATAAGGCTCAAACTTTTATTTTAAAAGGGCGGGCTCTCATTTAAGTGACCTAGACTAAGGAGAATTTTCACCTATGACAATCGAAAAATTGACTCCTATGATGGAACAATATATGAGTATCAAAAAAGACCACCCGTCGGAAATTTTGTTTTTCCGAATGGGTGACTTTTATGAGATGTTTTTGCAAGATGCAGAGATTGCGAGCCGAGAATTAGAGATTACTTTGACTGGACGAGGGACCAAAGGGGATGGAGAGCGGATTCCCATGTGCGGAATCCCTTATCATGCGGCACAAAATTATATTGGAAAGCTCTTGAGTAAGGGCTATCGGGTGGCGGTCTGTGATCAGGTGGAGAATCCGGCCGAAGCGAAGGGGATTGTCCGTCGTGAAGTGACTCGTATTTTGACTCCTGGTACTTTGACTGATGAGGCTTTTTTAACCCAGCATCGAAACAATTATTTGATGGTGCTTACTGAGCGAGATGGTCGCTTTGGAATGTGTGCAGCTGATATCTCTACTGGCGAATGCCTGTGGGGCTCTTACGGCGGAACCAGTGGAAAGTTGACTTTGTATGATGACCTTTTTCGCTTGAGCCCAACTGAAATTTTATGTGTTCCTCCTTTTTCTTCTTTTGAAGAGATCGAAGGATTTTGTCAGCAACGATTGCCCAAGTCGCTACTTTCGATGGAGCATTTGGCGATCGAGAATGAAACGTTATTAGTCCAACATTTTTCGGAAGCCGAACAGCCAGCTAGTCCTCTTGTGCGAAGTGCCGTAGAAGGATTGCTGGCTTATTTGCATCGGACGATCAAAGCTGATCTGGCCCATTTAAATCATATTGTGGAGTACGGTCAAAAAGAGAATTTGATTTTGGATGTGATGACTCTTCGCAATCTGGAGGTTTCTGAAAATCTTCAAGATGGGGGTAGACGAAATACTCTGCTTGCAATGCTTGATTTTACTGAGACCGCTATGGGAGGGCGATTTTTAAAATCCAGTCTAGAATCACCACTCAAACAAAAATCCGAGATTGCCAATCGCCATGAAGGGGTCCGTGATTTGCTGAAAAACCCGGTAGGACGGGAGAAAATCCAAGAGCTCTTTTCGGGAATTTATGATTTGGAGCGTATTGGGACCCGGATTGAGCTGGGGAGCGCAAGCCCAAGAGACTTAGCCTCGCTGCGATCTTCTTTGCAGTCTTTGCCGGAGCTTAAAGAGATTCTTTATTCTTTTGAAAGTCCGATTCTATCGACTATTGTGGCTGGTTTGTCTGGTCATGATGAGGTAAGGGAATTGCTCGAACAGAGCTTGGCCGATGAGGTGCCTTTGAGTGTAAAAGATGGGGGAGTGATTCGAGCTGGCTTTGATGCAGAGCTGGATGAAATTCGAATGATCTCAAAAGACCAAAGTCAATTTCTTTTAGATATGGAGCAAAGAGAGCGGGAACGAACCGGGATCAAGGCTTTGAAGGTTAGCTTCAATAAAGTTTTCGGCTACTATATTGAGATCAGCAAGGGGAGTGCGGCTCTAGCACCAGTTGAATATGTACGCAAGCAGACTTTGGTGAATGCAGAGCGGTTTATCACAGAAGAATTAAAGACTTTTGAAAATAAAATATTAGGAGCTCAAGAGAAGCTCAATCGGTTGGAGACTCACCTTTTTCAACAGATCAAGGCTGCGGTGAAAAAATCTGTGGCCGAGATTATGAGTACTGCTCGTTATTTGGTTCTTTTAGATATACT
>JAGOHU010000058.1 GCA_017995975.1 Negativicutes bacterium | reverse complement strand
GCTTTTTCGGGACAAGGTATTAAAAGATTGATGGCGGCTTATGCTCCGCTGAAAAGACCATAATCAGGGGGAACGAGATGAGTAGCGTAAAAGATCAAGAACGAATAGAGGAACTCTCTAAAAAATTAAAAGAGTATAGTGACCAATACTATGTGGAGGATAGGCCCACTATTCAGGATGATGAGTATGATCGGTTGTTTAAAGAATTGCAAAGTTTAGAGACTAACTATCCTCAATGGGCTTTAGTCGACTCACCCACTCAACGAGTAGGCGGCGCTCCTTTGGATAACTTCAATAAATTTACCCATCCTCACTCGCTATATAGCTTGGCGAATGGGATGAATGTAGGTGATCTGAGGGACTTCGATAAGCGAGTACGTGGATTATTGGAGAAAGACCAGGTGGAGTACTTGGTTGAATTGAAATTTGATGGGCTTGCAATGAATCTAATTTATGAGAATCAAATTTTTAGATTAGGTGCAACTCGAGGGGATGGTCAGGTTGGCGAGGAAGTGACTCGAAACCTCAAAACCATTCGTAGCATTCCTTTGAGATTAGAAAATGCTCCTGATGGCGAATTGGAAATTCGTGGCGAAGTCTATATGCCGAAGAAATCTTTTTTTAAGTTAAACCAAATGAGAGATGAAAACGGAGAGCCTCCCTTTGCCAATCCACGTAATGCGGCGGCGGGATCTATTCGGCAATTAGACTCTAAAATTACTGCAGAACGAGAGTTGGCTTTTTTTGCTTACGGAATGGTCGATGCGGAAAGTTTAGGGATTACAAGTCATAAGGAAATGCTTGAAGCTCTGACAAAATGGAATGTGCCTGTTTGCCCAGAGGTTTTTTTATTTTCAAACATCGAGGCAGTCATCGAATATTGTCAAAGCTGGACTCCTGAGAAACGAGCCAATTTGGAGTATGAGATCGATGGATTGGTGATCAAAGTAAATTCTCTGAGAGATCAAGATACACTGGGGACAACTGTTAAGGATCCTCGTTGGGCGATTGCTTACAAATTTCCAGCGGTCGAGCAAGTGACTCGCTTACTTGATATTGAAGTGAGTGTTGGAAGAACTGGGGTGCTGACTCCGACAGCAGTTTTAGAGCCAGTTGTGGTTGCGGGCTCAACGATTGGCCGAGCTTCTCTTCATAATCAAGATTTGATTGATGGAAGAGATATCCGCATTGGTGATTGGGTACGAATTCGTAAAGCGGGTGATGTTATTCCAGAAGTGATCGGGGTGCTGGAAGAAAAGCGAACAGGTACGGAAACACCATTTCACTTGCCCGATCACTGTCCGGTCTGCTTGAGCACTACCTTTAAATTTGTAGGAGAAGTAGCGATTCGCTGTAGCAATCCTAATTGTCCAGCCATTCAGCAAGAGAAAATCAATCACTTTGTATCCAAAAACGCAATGAATATTGATGGGCTAGGGCCAGCAATTGTAGAGCTTCTTTTGACTAAAGGGTTGATTCAAGATGTGGCGGATTTATATCAGCTTCGAGGCGAAGAATTAGTCTCTTTAGAACGAATGGGTGAGAGGTCAACGACCAATCTTTTGACTAGTATTGAGGCAAGTAAAAATCAAGGATTGGCACGAGTACTCTTTGGGCTTGGCATTCGTCATGTAGGAGCCAAAGCGGCTAAGGTGATTGCTCAATACTATGGAGATATGGCTGGGATTTTTGGCGGAACCATTGAGGAAATTCAAAATTTACCAGATATTGGACCGAAAATTGCCCAAAGTCTTGTCGAATGGCTCAAAGAGGAATATAATCAAAAATTGATAGAAAAATTAAAAAATGCGAAAGTTCGACTAACGGAAGATCAGAAAGAGATGATTTCTGAAACAAATATTTCAGGGAAAACGTTTGTTTTGACCGGTACTTTACCCACATTAAAACGAAGCGAAGCTGCTCAAATGATTGAGGAGCGAGGCGGGAAAGTTAGTGGGTCTGTAAGTAAGAAAACAGATTATCTAGTGGCAGGTGAAGAAGCCGGCAGTAAACTGGAGAAAGCAAGAGAGCTGAATGTGTCTATTTTAAATGAAGTAGAATTTATTGAATTATTACAGGGGTCTTAATAGGCAAATAGAAAGGAGCAGGGATATGAAAATCGATGTAAAAACAGTTCAGGAAATTGCAACTCTTTGTAGATTGAATTTTGATGATGCACAGGCTCAAGAATCAGCGGAGCAATTAGAGAAAATCCTAGGTTATGTAGATCAATTAAGTCAACTCAATACAGAAGGTGTTGAGCCACTTTACCAAGCTTTTCCGCTGGAAAATATTTGGCGTGAAGATCAAGTTGGAGAGTCGCTCTCCAAAGAGGAAACTTTTGCGAATGCACCAGAGGAAGAAGACAATTACTTCCAAGTTCCGGCAGTGAGAGAGGGGTAGTAGTGAATGAAGTTATATGATCGTGCAATTCATGAACTGGCGATTGGTTTGAGACAAAAAGATTTTTCTGCGGTAGAGCTCTTTGAGTCCGTATGGAACCGTTTGGAAGAAACCGAACCAGACATTAAGGCTTATCTTACTTCGAGTGAACAGATGGGGCGAACGGGAGCGAATGATTTTGATCATCGTCTTCATCAAGGCGAAGAGATGCCAATTTTGGCCGGGATTCCTGGGGCGATTAAAGATGTAATCTCTACCAAAGGAGTGCGAACCACAAGTGGCTCAAAAATACTTGAAAATTATATCCCAGTTTTTGATGCAACAGTGATGGAGAAGCTCAAAGCTCAAGAGGCAACTTTTATTGGAAAGTTAAATATGGATGAGTTTGCAATGGGGTCATCTACGGAAAATTCAGCCTTCCAATTTACGGCTAATCCTTGGGATTTAGAGCGAGTCCCTGGTGGCTCTAGTGGTGGGTCAGCTGCATCGGTTTCAATTGGATCTGCAATTTGGTCTTTAGGGACCGATACAGGGGGCTCTATTCGTCAGCCTGCTTCTTATTGTGGTATTGTGGGCTTGAAACCCACTTATGGGCGAGTTTCTCGTTATGGAGCGATTGCTTTTGCTTCGTCACTAGATCAAATTGGCCCTATGACAAAAGATGTACGAGATGCAGCGATTCTTTTACAAGTTATTTCGGGACATGATCCGAAAGATGGTACTTCCGCAAATGTCGAAGTACCTGATTTTACTAAAAATCTAGGTAAGTCGGTCAAAGGTTTACGAATTGGACTCCCAAAAGAATATTTTGTAGCTGGATTGAATCCAGAAATCAAAGCCATGGTAGCGAAAGCTGCGAAAGAATTAGAAGCTCAAGGGGCGATTATCAAAGAAGTAAGCCTACCTCATACAGAGTATGCAATTGCAGTCTATTACCTGACGGCACCAGCCGAGGTTAGCTCGAATCTAGGACGCTTTGATGGAGTTCGCTTTGGACTAAGAGCTGCTGGGAGTGATGTAGCGGAAATGACTACGAATTCTCGGACTCTTGGGTTTGGAGAAGAAGTAAAGCGCCGTGCAATGTTAGGAACTTATGCACTACGTTCGGGTTACTATGATGCCTATTATTTGCAAGCTTTGAAAGCTCGGCGGTTGATTCAAAACGATTTTGTTGAGGCTTTCAAAGAAGTAGATGTGATTCTAGCACCGACGACACCGCAAGCTGCTTTCAAAAAAGGTGAGAAAATTGCCGATCCTTTGAGTATGTATCTAGAAGACGTCTGTACTGTCCCAGTTAATTTAGCGGGACTACCGGGTATTTCATTACCTTGTGGTTTGGTAAATGGTCTTCCAGTGGGGCTTCAAATGATTGGGCGCCCGATGGAGGAAGCTTTGCTCCTTCAGGTAGCTTATGCATATGAGCAATCTCAAGAATTCTATAAATTACGTCCAGAGTGGAAGGGAGGGAAAGTCTAATGGGTCGAAGTAAATATGAAGCAGTCATTGGCCTTGAAGTTCATGTTGAACTAAAGACTGAGAGCAAGATTTTTTGCCAGTGTAGTACTCGTTTTGGAAGTCAACCCAATAGTCAGGTTTGTCCTGTCTGTTTAGCTTTTCCAGGGACACTTCCGGTTTTCAATCGAAAAGTCGCTGATCTTGCGATTCAAGTCGGGTTGGCATTAGGGTCTGAGATTTTACCAGTTAGCCGTTTCGAGAGAAAAAACTATTATTACCCTGATTTGTCAAAAGCTTATCAGATATCTCAATTGGAGTTGCCAATTGTTTGGGGTGGGACACTAGAAATTGAAACGCCAGAGGGGAAGAAAACCATTCAGATGAATCGAGCTCATATGGAGGAAGATGCAGGTAAGTTAGTCCATAGTGGTGGTTCGATCGTGAGTGGTGGCTCCACTGGGGTGGATTATAATCGTGGCGGAGTTCCTCTGCTGGAAATTGTAAGTGAACCGGATCTTCATTCAGCAGAAGATGCCAAAATTTTCCTAGAAACGTTGAAGGCAATCCTCCAATATTTAGATGTTTCAGATTGTAAGATGGAAGAGGGAAGTTTGCGCTGTGATGCAAACGTTTCTGTTCGTCTCATTGGAGAAGAAAAATTAGGTACAAAAACTGAAATTAAAAACTTAAACTCTTTTAAAATGGTTCATAAAGGCATTGAACACGAAATTGATCGCCAGATTCAAGTTATTGAAGAAGGGGGTTCGATTCGTCAAGAAACTCGCTCGTGGGATGATGCAAAGGGAGTGACTGTATCTTTACGAAGTAAAGAAGAAGCCAATGATTATCGTTATTTTCCAGACCCAGACCTACCACCTCTCCATATTGATCGTGAATGGGTCGAGAGGCTACGTGCTGCCTTGCCTGAGTTGCCAACAGCTCGTAGGGAACGTTTGGTAAATGAAGCGGGCTTATCTGACTATGATGCTCGTATTATTACTTCTAGCAAAGCTTTTGCAGACTACTTTGATGCACTTGTGAAGTTTGGTGTTTCTGCATCAGATGCAGCTAAATGGATGAATGGTGATTTGGCTAGACTTCTCAATGCAGAAAGCTTGGAAGCTCACGACTGCCCAATTGAAGCTGGACGTTTGGCTGAGCTTATTGCTTTGCAAAACGATGGAACGATTTCAGGCAAAATTGCTAAAACAGTGATTGAAGAAATGTGGACGTCTAAGCAAGGGGCCAAAGAAATCATTGAAGCCAAGGGACTTGTTCAAATTAGTGATGATGGCCCGATTCGCGAAGCCGCGCAGCAAGCGATTGATGAGAACCCGAAATCGGTAGAAGATTTTACTAGTGGAAAACAACAAGCAATCGGGTTCCTGGTTGGGCAAGTAATGAGAAAAACTCAAGGCAAAGCAAATCCAGAAATGGTAAATCAAATCTTGAGGGAACTTCTTACAAAATAAACGAATGTTAGGGTGCAGTCATGATTGAAAAAGGAAATATCCTTTCGGTAGAATGCACAGGAATGGGACATAATGGAGAAGGGGTCTGCCGGTATGACGGACTCGCTCTGTTTGTCCCATCGGCTTTGCCGGGAGAAATTGTAGAAATCGAAGTCACTGAGGTAAAGAAGCGATTTGCTGCAGGAAAAGTAAGCAAAATTATAAAGAAATCGGAAGAACGGATCGATCCGATTTGCCCCCTTTTTGGTGAGTGTGGTGGTTGTCAGCTTCAGCATTTGGATTACAACTCACAATTGAGATGGAAAAAAAGAATGGTTGAAGATGCTTTTTCACGGATTGGGAACCTAAAAGAGGTCACAGTAAATTCGGTACTCGGTATGGATGAGCCTTTAAATTATCGTAATAAAATGCAGCTCCCAGTGGGACTGGTTGCCAATGATGTGGCGATAGGATGCTATCAACGTGGCAGCCATCAAGTGGTAGATGCCACTGTGGATTGTTTTATTCAAAGTGATTGGAATAATCAATTACTTCAAACGATTCGCAAATTGATGAAGGACTTTTATATTCCTTGCTATCAGGAGGGGAATCATAGTGGTTGGCTGCGGCATATTATGGGTAGATCGAACCGAGCCGGTCAGGGAATTTTGGTTTTGGTAGGAACTACGAATGAGGTTCCTGAGAATTTTTCCCATTGGCTTCCGATCCTACAAAATATTGAGGGGCTTGGTGGGATTGTATTGAATCTAAATTCCGGTAGAACGAACACTGTGCTTGGCCGAGAAAATATTCTTCTTTTTGGACAAGATCAACTGCTGGAGACTTTAGGAAACTTAGATTTTTCGTTGTCGGCGACGGCTTTCTTTCAGGTAAATCCAGTGCAAACCGAAGTATTGTATAGTAAGGTGCGAGAATTTGCTGAATTAACCGGCGAAGAAACCATCTTGGATGCTTATTGTGGAACTGGTACCATTGGGCTTTATTTAGCTCGAGATGCTAAAAAAATCATTGGGGTCGAGCGATATGATCAAGCAGTGGAAGATGCGAAGAAAAATGCGGAAATGAATCAAATTTCAAATTGCGAATTTTGGGCCGGAGATGTGGAAAAATATCTGGATGAAATTCAGAAACTGAAACTTGATTTGATCATAGTAGACCCACCACGCTCGGGCTGTAGTCCTGAAATGCTTGAGGCCCTTAACCAGACTGGTGCAAAGCGGATGATTTATGTGTCCTGCAATCCCTCGACACTCGCTCGAGATGCCAAGTGGTTGGATGCAGAAGGATGGAAAATAAAAAAAGTACAACCGGTGGATATGTTTCCTCATACTGCTCATGTAGAGACGTGCGTACTTTTGTCCCACAAGAAATCACAGGCATCTTCACCGTCTTTATAAATTGGGAAGTTAAACAAAATAGACTTTAGGGGCAGCTCAGCCTCGTCACATGGAAAAATCTCTATTTCTTTGATTAATGAAGATATTAGGGATTTTTTCTCTACATCGCTGATTTTGTCGTATACCTTGTCGAAGTTTGCCAACAGGGTATATATGTTTTCTAAAGTGATGGCATTCTGCTCTACGGCTTTACGGCGCAGCAGAACATCTTCAATCTTTTCTTCAAGCTCTACGATAATGTCATATAGCCCATCAAGTCTGAGGGTCATATCATGGAGCTTGCGTTCTCTGAAACGAGTATCCTCGGGCAGACTGTCGATTTCATTTTCAAGCCGAGTTTTATTCAATTCAACCTCTTTTAGCTTGGCTTCATAATTTTTCAGCTCCCTGTTCAAGGTGGAAGTATCAATTTCTTTCCCAATCCTTGATTTAATTTCTCCTGCAAAATCCTGATTCTGAATCAGCTCTCGGATCGCTTCAATGACTAACGGTTCGATGTCGGTTTTCTTGAGCATGGTTGTATACTCGCAGGTTTTTCCTCTGGCTGCACGAGCTTTGCTGCACACATAATAATAAACTTCTTTATAGGTACCGTCTTTGTTTGTCCATGCGTGCTTGTTGGTATACATTGGGCCACCGCATTTAGGACACTTTAAAATACCGCTTAACAAATGCGCTCTGTCACGACCTATTTTGGAAGGTGACTTAACGCCAGTCAGTTCTCTTTTTTCATGTGCAGCATTCCATAGCTCTTCGCTTATAATTGCCTCATGTTGACCTTCAGCTATGATGTAATCTTCCTGCGGGACTTGCTTGTATTCATTCTTACTGCCTTTTACTTTTTCACGGACACGCCTGCCATAAGAGATTTTGCCGCAGTAAACAGGGTTATCAATAATCATCCTGATAAAATGTGTGCCCCAGAGCGAAAGGGTGCCGTTATTTCGTTGTACTTTCTGAATACCTTGCAGGTTGAGGTAATTGGCGATTTTATGAAATCCCATATTTCCATTCAGATATTTATCAAAT
Source organism: Negativicutes bacterium (assembly GCA_017995975.1). Lineage (GTDB taxonomy): Bacteria > Bacillota > Negativicutes > JAGOZY01 > JAGOZY01 > JAGOHU01. Next base: position 966 of record JAGOHU010000058.1, on the reverse strand, counting down.
ATAATGCGTACAGCCTCAGCCTCATCCTCTTGAATAAAAAGCTGCTTGTCTTTGAGAAAGTAGCCGTAAGGAGCAAAACCACCGTTCCAGCCGCCCTGACGGGCTTTTTCCTTTCGACCGTTCATAGTCTGCTCAATGATATTTTCACGTTCTATTTCAGCAACAGCTGACAGAACAGAAATTAAAAGCTTTCCGCTTGTTTGTGATGAATCAATGCCTTCCTCAATACAGATTAAATTCACACCAAAAGCTTGAATATGCTCCAAGGAGTTCAGAATATCAGCTGCATTTCTGCCAAAGCGAGACAGCTTGTACACCAATATATAATCAATCTCTAAGCCATTTTCAATATCAAGCAGCATTTGCTTAAAGGCCGGTCTGCCCTCGATAGATTTACCGGATTTACCGGCATCCTCATAGATGTTTACAATCTCCATTTCTTCTCTATCAGCAAAACGCCTTAAGCTGCTTTTCTGCCCATCCAAGCTGAAACCATCTACTTGCATTTCAGTGCTTACACGGGGATAAAGCACACATTTTTTTCCGCTCCTATTCATAGTCATACCTCCAATATAATATTGGAAAATATCCATATTTCAAATACAGCCATTTACTCAACACGGTTTATTTCTTCCAGCACATCGGCACCATGCTTTTCTATAATCTGCGAAAGCACCTTGATGAAATCCTGAAATGATTTTGATGCCCTTGCTGCATACAGTTCTTGAGGCAGGGCAACTTCGACCGTGGTTTCGGGTAAGCTTTTGATATTTTCCATTTACAATCACCTCCAAGTGAGGTGCTTATTTTGATTATAAGCACTTATTTTCTTTTTGAGAAGTTTGTCGCTGTTCCAATAGAAGCACACCACAAATTGCGCTGTGCAGAAATGTTGTGTGACTTGTTTTTATTTTCATGTGCCTAATTTGCCACGCACCCAGGCAAGGGGATATTTTGAGCTGTCAT
>JAGOHU010000211.1 GCA_017995975.1 Negativicutes bacterium | reverse complement strand
TTCTCTAATATGGTTTTCACAAAATTCATGGATTGTGTCATCCTTTCTTGCCATCACTCATCAAAAATTCACCTATTTATTGTACCAAATACCCTCCCCAACGTCAAAGTTTCTCCGAACCACCAACCACACCACAATCCACTTCGAAATCTGAGTTCCCAACGAAAAATCTAACTTACACCTCAAAAACGTTATGGTTAGGGGTTCATGAAAGTAAGAAAAATACTTGGCCAAACTTTTGCCTCCCTAAATTTCTAGTGACGAACAATATATCAACATTTTTTAGGAGAAATAGTTACTTACTCTTTCACCCGAAAAATCACTTATCTTATTTCGATCCGATTCCCTTAGAAGCTAAAACGATCACTCAAAAAATCTCACTCGGCCAACTCCAACCAATTGAGCTGGCATATCAGAATTAACTTGAAGTAAGATATTCCAACCCAAACTGCCCCAGCCCTGTTCCAATAGAAAAATTTCATAGAATAGCGATGAAGCCCCCATCATTTCCCTCGTTTTCAAAACCTTTTATCAAGCCAACTATACCTTGCATTGTCGTCGAAAAATCCAATAACAGGATCCAACCCTCTCAAATTCAGATTTACCGACTTCACCAACTGGGTAATATATTTTTTCATTTAATTATTACTCTCTATTACGATCCTAGTCGTCATACGTTTTCCTTGCCGCAAAAAAAAAAGCCGGTTCCTTGCGGAACCGGAAAGGGGGAGTACATTGCGGTAAGTTCTCTCAGAAGAACTCCGCAAGTTCATTCTATAACGCAGTTATCCTCTTGTCAAATTTTTGTAAAGCAAAAAAACGTCCTTCTTTTCTTCACTTTTTAGTCACTTTTCTGAATATATATTTTATAAAAAAAAGTAATATTCTAGCAAAAGATTGAAAATCAGCCAGTTTCAGACTGCCTTCGGCAACCTAATTCGCTTTATTTCGACAGGTATTTTGAATAAAAAAAAAGTAAATAATTGTACAAAGCTGTTTTTTAGAATTATATTTTTAATTTAATCAGTATGTTTTTTATCAAAAACAATAAAAAAAGAGTAGAAATCTACTCTTTTTTCATAAAATTCTATCTTTCCAGTTCTAACATTCCATATTTTTCATCTTTTCGACGATAAACCACATTAATCCCATTTGCTTCAATGTCAAAAAAAGCAAAGAAATCATGATGGAGCAAATTCATCTGAAGAATCGCCTCTTCAGTCGTCATAGGAGTCAAAAGAATACTTTTCGTTCTTACTAGAGAAAAATCCTCTTCCACCATAGTCGACTCCGGACCGGAGCTACGATGAGCTTCTATCTCAAGCTGTCTCATGCGGATTCGCTTAGACAATTTCGTCTTATATTTGCGGATTTGTCTTTCCAGTTTATCCCCTGCCGAGTCTATCGCTGCATACATATCTGGTTGCTGCTCTTCCGAGCGAAGAGTCATCGTCCCGATCGTCAAAGTCGCCTCAACAATTTGTTGATCCTTTACCACTTTGAGTCGGACAATACCAGAGCCTTCTTGCTCAAATTGTTCCAATACTTTAGCCATTCTCTTTTCCGCACACTCTCGCAGAGCAGGAGTCACTTCCACATTCAGCCCTCGTACTTCAATACCATTCATAATAGCATCTCTCCTTCGCGGGATTATTGCAGTTTACCGATTAAATCTTAAAACTGCTTACCCTACTAATTCGACCAAAGGAGATATTTCCCTTTAAATATCTCCTTTGGTTAAATTAATCAAATTCAAGATTATAAAATCTTAGATAAAAATTCCTGAGTCCGTAATTCTTTTGGATTATCAAAAAGTTCAGTCGGACTACCAGTCTCGATAATACGGCCCTGATCCATAAAAAGAACCCGCTTCCCTACCTCTTTCGCAAATCCCATCTCATGAGTCACCACCACCATGGTCATCCCCTCATGAGCCAAATCACGCATTACCTCAAGCACTTCCTTCACCATCTCCGGATCAAGAGCCGAAGTAGGCTCATCAAAAAGCATCACCTTCGGACGCATCGCCAAAGCTCGAGCAATCGCGACCCGTTGCTGTTGGCCTCCCGAAAGTTGCTCTGGATAAGCATCTGCTTTATCACTTAGACCAACCTTGGCAAGAAGCTCCAAAGCACTTTCCCTCGCTTCGCTCTCCTTCATCTTTCTCACCTGCATGGGAGCCAAACGGATATTATCCAACACAGTCATATGAGGAAAAAGATTAAAACGCTGGAAAACCATTCCTACTTCTCGGCGAACCGCATTAATATTTTCGCTGGTATCCAAATTAATCCCATCCACTCGAATAGTCCCACTACTCGGCTCCTCCAAATAATTCAAGCAACGGAGCAAAGTGCTCTTCCCCGAACCAGAAGGGCCAATCAATACAACCACTTCTTTTTCATCAATATGCAAATCAATGTCTTTCAACACATGCAAATCACCAAAAGACTTATTCAATTTCGCTACATCAATCATGAAATTCGATACCTCCGCTCCAACCAAGATACAAACTGACTAATCGTCAAAGTCATAGCCAAATAAATCACCGCAACAGTCAACCAAATCTCAAAAGAACTATAAGTGCGAGCAATAATCAACTGACCTTACCGAGTCAATTCAGTAAATCCAATCACCGAAACCAAAGATGAATCTTTCAGCATCGCAATAAATTCATTCCCCATAGGTGGCAAAATTCGTTTAATCGCTTGGGGCATAATCACACACCGCATCGTTTGAATATAGC
>JAGOHU010000210.1 GCA_017995975.1 Negativicutes bacterium | reverse complement strand
CCTTTTTCTAAAAACAATTTCGCAGTGGCCTTACCAATTCCTGATGAAGCTCCAGTAATTCCAATTAATCCCTTATTTTCCATTTTTCTATCACCCTTCCCATGTCTCTTCTCTTTAGTATATACTGAGAGAAAGAAGAAGCCTAGTAGGGACTTTTTATGCACCTAGTTACCTAAAAGTAACCAGCAGGAGGATAAAGTAATGTATTTAAATGAATTTGACGCTACCATGCAACAGATAAAAGGAAAATGGAAAATCATCATCCTTTATCAAATATATGAATATCACTCACTCCGCTTTGGCCAGTTAAAAAAACAAGTAGAAGAGTTGGCTCAGACCCAAGTATCCCACAAGACTCTGACCGAGCAACTTCGCTCTCTAGAAACAGACCATTTAATTATCCGGACAATTTATAATGAAGTCCCTAGCCGGGTAGAATATTCACTAACAAAAAAAGGCCAAAGCCTAATCCCTTGCTTGGATACCATTTGCGAGTGGGGACTCGACCATACAGATCGATCACTGCTCAAAAACTGCTTATGTCCTGATCAAGAATAAAGACCCCATTCAGCGCCCCTCTAGCTGTAGACCAAAGACCGATTACTGACAAGAATCTGCCTTTGGTCTATTTTTGTGGAAAAAAATCCTCTCTCCACAATGTAGAAAGAGGATTTCTTTGTTTATTTTAGTAAAAAAGTATAATTGTAACTGCCACGTTGACAATAAAGCCCACGATCATTGGGATCGCTGTACGCTTTACCACATCAAAAGGCGATACTCCTGCAATACCAGAAGTTACTACGATAACCGCAGTAATTGGTGAGATTGCTCGAGCCAAAGAAGTCGCAAAATGCATTGGCATAATCATTACAACAGCAGGAATATGAAGCCCTGCTGCAATATTTGGAATCAAGCTTGCAAAGGACATAAAGGGAGCATTCCCTGATCCCATGACGATTGCACAAGCAGCGATAACCAGAGCCATGATCAACATAACCCCAATTCCACCTAAGCCAGAATTTTGAGCACCTTTGATGACCGCATCAACTGTACCAATAGTGGTCAAACCTTTTGCAAAAGTTTCCCCAGCTACAATCAAAGTGACAACGTTAGCAAATTGAGTGCCCATTCCATCGAAGAAAGATTGAATATCATCCATCACTTCTTTCACTTTTTGCTTACGAACAAATTCGATAATCATCGTCAGTGATACACTTAAAAGCATAACAACGACTAAGTGCAATTCGGTTTTCATGAGTCCAGCCGATTTGAGCCATAAAGAACCAAGCATTAAAATAAGTGGCATAGTTGGAAGAATTGAATAATAAAGTGGTGGTACATCTTCGAGTTGTTGTTGTTCCACTTTAATACCAGATTCGACACCATCTCTTTTGTCAAACCAGCTTTGTACAAAGAAATGAGCAATCCCTACAGCAACAATAACCGAAACTCCAACTGGTGCTTGATAATTAAAGAAGTAAGTACTTACATCCATACCAGCTACTTGTGCTGCGAAGATCGTATTGCTTTCTAGCACACCCCACTCGATCGACATAGTGGTACCGATTACCGCAACTGCTGACAAGCGACTTACACCTAAAGCGATCAAAGTTGGATAGAGAGTAACCATCAGAAGCATCCCAAGGCCAGAAGCACTGGTGATAAATTGAGCCATAATTTGTCCAATTACATAAGTCGCTACCAAGATCAGATAAGGAGAGCTAATCAATTTCAATGGACGACTAAGTACATTAACCATTGCTCGGCTTGCTCCCATTTTATCCATATAGCGTGCATATCCACCGACTGCCATAATCGACAGGCCGAGCCCACCAGCTCGGTTGGATAAAGCACCTCGGATAAATTCAAAAACATCGATTAAAACATATCCAGTGCCTTTTCCTTTTGCAAGGATATCACCAGCTCCAAGGTAGACTCCACAAACCATCAGAAACATCCCAGCAGCAGCAAGAACGACTTGAGCTTTATACTTGTTTAGAATCAGATACCCCATGACACCTAGAGTTACAATCGAAAGTAAAATACCAATCATTTAATGTCCTCCTTCGTTTTTTTAGAAAATTCAAAATAAATCCATATAAATCCAAATCATTCAATTCGCTCTTTTGATCAATTATTCCTCCTAATTTGCTTCTAAGAGAATTATTATTTTTACATGGCAATCGAATAGCTGGTAAGTGGATTCATTTTAGTATCTAAATCAACAAAATTGAAGTAAATAACGTTTTTTAGGTTCTCCACTTCTGATCTCAAAGCAGCCTGAGGTGGCAATGATCCGCTTCGAATCCTCTCTAAAAAAACACTTCAAATAAGCTACCTAAGAACCTTTTTCAATTTTGAATGAATCCAGTTGCAATTTTAGTTATCAAGCCCAGCACTTATGGTCAATAAAAAAACTTGGACAGCAAAATCCGTCCAAGTTTTTCCATTCCTTATTGATTCGCGAGTCGTTCTACTGCTCTTTTTAATACTCGAATTCCTCGATCAATTTCTTCCGGTGAAGTATACTCATCTGGATTATGACTGATTCCTTCTTTGCAAGGTATAAAGATCATCCCAGTTGGTGCAAGTCTGGCCATACACATAGCATCGTGACCCGCTCCACTCGGCATCACTCGCGATTTCAATTTTTCTTGGTCTGCACATTCAGAAAGAAGTTCAATTATCTCTTCGTTCATCTGCACCGGTTCTTCACTCGAGATCATCTCTATCTTGGCACCACAACCTTGGCGATTGCAAAT
>JAGOHU010000004.1 GCA_017995975.1 Negativicutes bacterium | reverse complement strand
TTACGAATCGCTTTCTCAAGCTCTCAATAAATTAAGTAATTAATAATTGTTTTTGTGAATGACTCACATCTCTGTGACTCATTCGCACGTCTAGCTTCTTCATCCAGTTTTCAAGGTACTGTGTTTGTATCCCGCAGTTGGGGTACTCACTTATAGTATCATTCAGTTTGATTTCCGTCAACCCTTTTCATCTTATTTTCTTATCTTTTTTTATCGAGTTTGTCTTTTTTGATGTTTTTCGGACTTTATCTTCCTTTTTTGCTGGTTTTTTGATGCTTTTTCTTCGCAGAAATAGGATTCTTTTCGGTTTGTCTTTTTACTATTTTGATCCGAAATCCTATTTTCGTGCTCCTATTCACTTCTTTTTTTCTCGATTTTGAGCAAGATTTCTCACTTTCATCAATTTCTTTTCTAAAATCCTCCGCTTTTTTCTTGTTATTTTCATTCTTTTTCTGGTTTCAATTCCATTGAAAAAGCATTTTCTTCTCATTCACTTCTCCAAGCTACCAAAGCCACTCGAAATTGTTTTTTTACTTTCCTTCCTATATATGACGCTTTTTTATGTCAAATTGGTCTTTCCTTCTTCTCATTTGATTACTTATACTAGTATAATGAGAATACTACTTCTATGGATTGAAAGGAGATGGTTTTATGTCTTGTTCCTATCAGAAAATCCTTGTTCCGATTGATGGTTCCGATTCATCTTACAAGGCCATCCTAGAGGCCACCAAGATCGCAAAACTGTCTGGTGGACGAATTGATTTACTCCATGTGGTCAATTTATCGGAGCATGTTCAAATCTACTCTCACTTCCATGAAGCTTATCTACCGGATCACTATGTCGATGAAATTACAAATCTGGGCGATGAAATTATTAAGACCGCCATGGAAGAAATTCCTCGTGAACTTCAGGGGATCGGAAAAATCGAATCTGGAGACCCTAGAAGTATTTTGCAGCAATATGTCACTACTGAGCCTTATGATCTTGTCGTGATTGGTTGCAGGGGCCTTGGAGCGCTTCCTGGGCTTTTTATGGGTAGTGTCAGTCAATTTCTCGTGCAAAATGCAACCTGTCCTGTGATGGTTGTAAAATAATTTTAACTAATCGAAAAAAATCCCGGTTTCTCTACTGAGAAACCGGGATTTTCTTTCTAAATAGGAAAAATTGAAAATATCGCACAAAAAGGGCTTTAATTTCACTTTTCGTTCCATCACCACGTATTTGGGGCGAACAACGAAAACAGAAGGTCTTAAAGAGCCTTTGTGTAGCCTCTTTTTTTGAGCTTACTGGATCACAAATGATAATGAGAGTTTTCTAGTTGCTTGTCCATGTTTATTCTTAAAACTCTGGATTTATGTTTATAAATAAACAATTTTGTCTATCACTTTTCCTTGTTTCCGTCCATGATGAGCCCAGCATTCTGTCAAAATTCTTCTTGCAGCAAACATGGCTGTGAGACTAGGGTCGAGCGATGGGGCTACCTCCACAATGTCAAAGCCAATAATATTTAGCTTTTTAAAAATGATCTCTAAAAAAGTTAGCAGTTGGCGGCTATATAGCCCTCCAAATTGAGGTGTTCCTGTTCCAGCAGCAAAGGCTGGGTCCAAACAATCTATATCTAGTGTTAAATATACTTTTTTAAATTTCTTCATCTGAGCCACTACGTCTTCCGCAACTTTTTCTATTCCCATCTGGTGACAATCTTTGGCACTTCGCACATGGGCTGTGTGTGTTTTTAGAAACTCAAATTCGTCGGATTCGATGGAGCGAATTCCTACAAAATAGAGATTTTCCAGTCCATTAATATTTTTTAAGTCCAAAGCACGTCGCTCTACAGAGCCGTGAGAATATTTCTCCCCATCCATATTATCACATAGATCAAAATGAGCATCCACGTGAATGATTCCAAATTCTTCTGTTAAGGCATCGTCTATCCCCCTTTGTATTGGAATTGTTACAGAGTGATCTCCACCAATCATCGTAAAAAAGATATCTTCTTTCACCAATTTTTTTACATATTTTTCCACTTCGTTGAAAAGCGACTCTCTATTTTCTCCAATAAAGTCTCCCGCATCAAAAACGGTCATCATATCGAAGGTTTCAAAATTTTCTGTAAATGGGGTCGAAGTGATTGTATTCGCTCTTAAGACTTGGGGGGCATCTGCGGCACCAGCTCGATAGCTAACCCCTTCATCAAAGGGAATACCAAACACCACTACATCTACTTGTTTTTCTGAAAGGTGAGGGTTATTTATTCCACACCAAGTTTCTTTACTTTTTGCATATCTATCTTTTTTTAACATTTTATTTCCTCCTCTTAAAATGACGTATCTTTATTTTTATAGTCGATGTCTTTCAAAGGGATTATTTCGCTGCCATATTTAAATCGATAGAAAAGATAAGGAGAAATAAAAATGACTATGCACAAATTGATTGAAATAATTGAGAACCAGTCCAAAGTGTCTGCTGTCAGAAGAACCACATTTTGACCTAAAATAATGACCATGCAAGCTGCCATGGCAAACAGCGGTGAAAAAGGAAACCACTTTGCGGCATAAGTTAAATCTTTTAGTTGATAGCCTTGCAATAGATAGCCTCTGCGAAAGCGGTAGTAGCAAAAAGCGACCACAAACCACATAATAAAGCCATTTAGCGCCGACATATTCAACAAAGCTAGGTAGATTTTCCCAGAGCCCACAAAAGAACTTAAGAAACATAGCATCCCAAAAGCTCCCGAAAACAAGATTGCGACATAAGGAACTCCACCAGGACTTTTCTTGGCAAAAATCCGAGGAGCTTTTTTAGAGTTTGCCAATGCATAGAGCATTCTAGAAGTAAGGAACATTCCGGAATTGGTAATAGATAGAACAGCAATTAATACCACAGCATTCATTAAGTGAGCTGCTAGCGGAATTCCTGATTTTGCTAATAAAATAGTAAATGGGCTCATCGCGATACTATCTAAACTGGAATTTAGTAAATTAGGATCGTTATAAGGAATGATGCAGCCAAGTATCAATGTGGCGGCTAAATAGAAAATAATTAAACGCCAAACAATTGATTTTACTGCTTTAGGGATATTATGCTCTGCATTTTCAACTTCTCCAGCAGTAATCGCAAACATTTCTGTACCAATTAGTGCAAAACCAGCTACAAGAAACACTGAAAAGATGCCAGAAATTCCTCCTACGAATGGGGCTTCACCCACAAATAAATTGTTATAGCCAACTGCTTGACCACCGATAATTCCAAAAATCATTAAAATCCCTACAAAAATAATAATTAGAATCGAGGATATTTTTATTGAGGCAAACCAATATTCAGATACACCATAACCTTTGGCTCCAAATAGATTGATTCCTAAAATTAACGCTAACAACAATGCGCTCCAAACAATACTCGGAACATCGGGGAACCAAAACCCGATAATAATCGCTCCGGCTTCCAATTCAGCTGCAATTGTAATTGCCCAGCCAAACCAACTATTCCACCCAACCGTAAAACCAAATGCAGGATTTACAAATCGGGTTGCCTGTGCAGCATAAGCTCCGGTGACTGGCATGAATGACGTCATTTCGGCTAATCCTGTCATGATAAAGTAAACTATGATCGCTATGATGCCATAAGCTACTAAAGCTCCTCCTGGCCCAGAACCACTAATTAGTGCACCGCTTGCCAAAAAAAGTCCAGTTCCGATCCCACCCCCCAAAGTAATTCTTGATAATTGTTTCATTGTAATTTGGCGTTTTAGCTGACCTCCTTGATTAGATTCCATCTGAGTACCTCCTTTTTGCTCTAATTCCGATGCTCTTACTTAGCAGAACAGGTCGGTACTCATTCTATATAGCAAATTTTATGCCACTTCTCACAATAGCCACTCTATCATCATTCCATTTTTTTTATCTAACCTATTTAAAATAAAAGCGCAAAAAAATATACAATGTAAGTACATTTTTTTGCGCTTTTATTTTCTTTCCAATTGATACTTTAGCATTTTATATTGCAATACTTGACGACTGATTTTTAATTTGTTAGCAATCTCAGTTAGCGTTCTTCCCGATTCGATAGCTTTAATTAATACTTGCTTTTCGTATAATTCGATCGCCTCAGTTAACGAGGTCTGAATCTCATCACTTGGGTACTTTACTTTTTGGGAAGAAGAATAGAGCATGTACTCAGGGAGGTCATTTACACTTATCGTTTCTGATGTGGTCATACATAATGCGCTTTCAATTACATTTCGTAATTCACGTATATTTCCAAACCAAGAGTAATTCAAAAAAGTTTTTTCCACTAAAGCACTTATTTTCTTTACCTTTGTGGCATTTTTTTGATTAAAGTAATTCATAAAATATTTTGTTAAAAAAAGGATATCATTTTTTCGATTCCTCAAAGGAGGCATGTCAATCTGGATTATCCCTAATCGAAAAAACAGATCACTCCGAAGCTTGCCGGATTCAATCGCTTCAAAAGGTTTCTGATTTATTGCGGAGACAATCCGAACATCAATTGGGATTTCTTTTTCTCCACCAATTCTTCTGATTTTTTGGTCTTCAATAGCTTTAAGTAATTTACCTTGTAGGTTGATATCTAAAGAATTTAATTCGTCCAAGAACAACGTTCCTTTGTGAGCAATTTCAAAAATTCCTCGTCGATTCTCAGCTCCTGTATAAGCCCCCTTAACAGTTCCAAAAAGTATGCTCTCAAGCAGATTCGGGGGGATTGCTCCGCAATTTTGAGAAATAAACACTTCTTTGGATCGCAAGCTATGAGTGTGAAGCGATTGGGCAATTAATTCTTTTCCAGTACCAGTTTCTCCGATAATCATCACGGAAACATCACTTGGAGCCACTTTTTTCACTCGATCTTTGATCATTAGCATTTTTTCATCAATAGTAATAATTTCATCTAATGTATATAATGCTTTTCTAGAGCTACTCTCTTTTTTAAAGAGGGATTGATTTTGTTTCTCTGTTACTGGTTCTCCATCAACTGCGAGAATAATTGTCCCTTCGATCGCACCAACAATTTCACCATTATATTCTAGTGGGTAAGTTGATGTTCTAAAGGTAAAGGATTGTCCATTTAAGTCCTTTAGTGTCTGTATCTCATCTACTACTGGTTTGCCTGTTCGAATTGCTTGATAGCAAGTACTGGTTTCTTCAGTCAATCCGGGATATATTTCTAAAATATTTTTTCCAGCATAGCCCTCATTTATAATATTATTTGATTCTTGATCGAAGCGAACGGAGTATTCGATTACACCATCTTGGTTTGTTATCAATAACGCATCCAAATTTTTGTATAAATTTGTCATAAAACTTAGGTATTTTTCAAGCATTACTGATCCCTCTCTCTCAAGTTTCATAAAGTGAATTTTTGTTTCTTCTAGTCCATTTCTACCTATATCCAAGTTTTTCCTTTTAAACTAGAAAAAAGCTGGCGAAAGATTTAAAATCCTTTGCCAGCTTTTATTTTATTTTTACTACAATCATCAATTTATTCTTTATCTAAATCCCAATTTTGGATTTTCTTGTAGAAAGTACTTTTATGGATTCCCAACTCTTTGGAAGCTTTTACCACATTTCCATGATTTCGATTCAAAGAGCCGAGAAGTACTTCTTTTTCCAGTTCTTCCATGATATCTTTTAAGTCTTTGGTGGCTGACGATTCTTTGATTTTAGAATTGAGCCATAAGGAGGAGGGGAGTTGAGCCGAAGTGATCATACTGTCTTCGGCCATACAATAGGCTCTTTCGAGGGCATTACGAAGTTCTCGAATATTACCAGGCCAATCATAGTGAGTCATAACCTCTTTCGCTTCTTCTGTGATCGAGAAGTCAGAATGATACTTTTCGTTGAGTTTTTTTAAAAAGTGATCGGTTAGAGTAGGGATGTCTTCCGGCCTTTCATGCAATGCTGGAAGATGAAGAGGCACTACGTTTAGCCGATAGAACAAATCGGAGCGAAAGGTTTTTTGAAAGATTGCTTGAGTTAAATTTTTATTGGTGGCCGCAATGACTCGAACCGATATGGGCAGGGGTCTTTCACCGCCGATTTTTTCAATTTCTTGCTCTTGGAGAACCCTTAGAATTTTGGCTTGCATGGTCAGAGGCATATCACCAATCTCATCCAAGAAGATGGTTCCTCCATTGGCTAGCTCAAATTTTCCTTTTTTCCCACCCTTTTTAGAACCCGTAAAGGCCCCTTCTTCATAACCAAAAAGCTCTGACTCTAGTAATTCGGAAGGAATTGCTGCACAGTTGATCCGTATGAAAGGCTTATCCCACCGAGAGCTGTTGTAGTGGATCGCTCCAGCAAATACTTCTTTGCCTGTGCCAGTCTCACCGGTGATCAAAACTGGAAATTCACTGGCTGCGGCTTTTTCGGCAATCCGGATAATGTCTCGGATATTCTTGCTGTGCCCAATGATGCTGTGAAAAGAATATTGGTTGTCTGCTATTTCGCGAAGTCGATTTCGATAATATTCTTTTTCGATATCAAGAGTACGAATCCGATCGGCCAATTCTAATGTTTTGTAGGAAAATCGTATAATCGCAATGGAAGCGATGATTTTCCCCTGAGGATTCATGACCGAAGAGCGATTCACAAACACATATTTGTCTTGGGCCGGAGTCTGCCCTTCTACCAATTTATGGGGCACATCCATCTCGGTTTTCCATTCTTTCAGAAATTCTGGCAATTTAGAATTTTTAATGACCGTAAGAACATGTCTGCCGATTGCATCTTCTCTCCGAATTTTAAGAAAGTCTGCATAAGCCCGATTGAGTTCTATGATTTTTTCATCTTTATCGATTACCAATATGCCATCATAGGAAATATCAAAAATAGCTTGGATAATATGGGGAATCTCTGTAACAGAATGAACATGAGATAAATCTGGAAATTTTGCCACAGCCACTTCTCTCAGCATTTTGATACCTCCTATTAAAATTCATCTTACCCTTAGATTTCGCTTTGAGAAAGGAAAAACCTCTCTATTTTATAAAATTTTCTCTTAGCCCCAAAGGAGCATCTCGGAAAATTTTCAAATCCATCTCTTTTAAGTCTTTCGACACAATAGGACTAAATTCCATTTGAGCCAAAATATCTTTCTCTAGGTTTATCCCAGGAGCAATTTCGGTCAAGACTGGCCCTTCGGTAGTTAATTCAAATACTGCCCTCTCGGTGACTAGAGTAATTTTTTTATTTTTAAGACTTTCAAATTTTCCATTAAAAGTAATTTGCTCTACTTGGGTGATAAATTTCTTAACCGCTCCTTCTTGGAGAATCACTACTTTCCCATCTTTGATCTCAACTTTGAGTCCATCTGCAGTGAAAGTACCGCAGAATACGCATTCTTTTGAATTTTGGGAAATATCAATAAATCCGCCACAGCCAGGAATTCGAGGTCCAAATTTTGATACGTTTAGGTTGCCATCTTTGTCGCACTCAGCCATCCCAAGGAAGGTACAATCCACCCCGCCGCCATCATAGAAATCAAATTGATAAGGCTCATCGATGATCGCTTCTGGGTTGAATGCCGCACCAAAATCGAGCCCCCCTTGGGCACTTCCTCCTACTAAGCCTGGCTCTACTGAGGGAGAGAAAAATTCTTCAATTCCCTCTTCTTTCATCACTGCTGCAACAGCTTCGGGATAACCAATCCCAAAATTCATAATTCGTTGACTTGGTTTAGCCTGCATGGCACAACGACGGGCTACTACTTTTTTGATATCCAAACTCATTGGTTCTTGCTGGGCCGCTTGAATCTTTACCCCGTTGCGCAAGAAGTTTTCATTATATTGAGTATTTCCGGTCTGCATATGATTTTTCGGGTCTTTCACCTGGACAACCAGATCTACTAGAATTCCGGGTACTTTTACATCTTTCGGAGGAATGGTCCCGTTCTTTACAATTTTTTCTACTTGTACAATGACCATCCCCCCATTATTGCGAGCTGCCATTGCACAGGCTAAATGCTCAAGGGTAAGAACTTCATTGCGCATAGAGATATTACCATTTTCGTCGGCCTCAGTACCTCGGATAATCGCGATATCGAATTTTTGAGCTTCATAGAACAAGTAGGGTTTGCCATTGAGTTCGATTTTTTGAACAATGTCTTTGGTGGTCAATGAATTGATTTTTCCACCTCCATGATCCGGGTCTACGAAAGTCCCTAGCCCCACATGGCTAATAACACCGGGCCGGCCTCCGGCTATTTCTCTAAACATTTGACTAATGACTCCTTGGGGTAAATTGTAAGCGGTCATTTTATTCCCATTCAACAAAGGAGCCATTTTTTTGATCAATCCATAGTGCCCCCCTACCGCACGAGTCAGAAGCCCTTCCTTACAAATATGATTCAGCCCCCGAGTCTCACCATCACCAATCCCAGAAGCCCAGACAACCCCAATATCTTTCGGATGCCCTTCCCGGTCAAATCGCTTACCCATTTCCATCCAAATTTCTTCAGCAACTCCGGCCATTAAAAAGCCTACACTCCCAATGGTAGCTCCATCAGGTATTAAAGAGACTGCTTCTTCAGCAGACATAAACTTGATTTTACTCATCTTACTCTTTCTCCTCTACAAAACCAATTCCATTAGTTGACTACAAGTCCACCGCCCACTTCAATAGCGACTCCATTGATATAGCTCGCTTCATCGGATGCTAAAAATGCATACACATTGGCAATTTCTTCTGGTTTGCCTAGTCGACGAAGTGGTACTTTGGCTTTCATCCCTTCGATGACTTTCTCCGGCATAGGAG
This sequence comes from Negativicutes bacterium, assembly GCA_017995975.1. GTDB lineage: Bacteria > Bacillota > Negativicutes > JAGOZY01 > JAGOZY01 > JAGOHU01. The sequence continues at coordinate 18,021 of JAGOHU010000004.1, read as the reverse complement.
CAAGAATCGGGGTATCAATAAAGCCTGGGCAGACCGCATTGGCTCGAATGCCTTTCGGGCCCAATTCTTTAGCCCAAGTCTTGGCCATACCGATCACACCCCATTTAGTTGCAGCATAGTTAGTTTGACCAAAATTTCCATATAGCCCCACCACGGAGGAAGCATTGAGGATGACTCCACTACCTTGAGCGATCATCTGGTCTACTACTGCACGGGTACAGAGATAGGTACCTTTGAGATTGATATCGATGACTCGATCAAATTGCTCGGTAGTCATTTTATATAGCTGAGCATCCATGATGATCCCAGCATTATTAACTAAAATATCGACTCGCCCCCACTTGGCCATCGTCTCAACAACCATTTGTTTTACTTGATCTTCTTGAGTCACATCCACTCGGATACCAATGGCTTCATATCCTTTGGCTTTCAGCTCTTCGGCCACCTTCGTTGCTTCCTCTTTGCTAATATCTGCAATCGCCACTTTGGCTCCTTCTTTGACGAATTTCTCAACTGTACAATAACCGATCCCTTTCGCTCCCCCGGTAATAATTGCCACTTTACCTTCTAATCTCATTGGGTATGCCTCCTCAAGCTTTTATTTCAGCTTATACACCGGTTGATCCCCTATGGTCTCTACGGTCTTTTCAACCAGGTCACCGATCTGGACTTCCGGGTTGCCTTGGATACGAGCAAGAAAACGTTTTCCCTCTTCCTCAATAATGGCAATCACAAAGGGAGTCTCATCTTTAAAAGCTTCTGCTGCCATGTGAATTCGGGTGAAAGTATAAATTTTTGCTGTGGTTTCCATTACTTTTTCCCTCCTTCCAAGACATGAATGACACAAGTCCCAGCAGTACCGCCAAGGTTGTGAGCCAGACCAATTCGAGCTTTGTCGATTTGCCTTTCTCCGCCTTCCCCTCGCAGCTGAGTCACAAGTTCGTAAATCTGGCTTAATCCGGTTGCACCAATTGGATGGCCCTTGGCTTTCAAGCCACCACTTAAGTTGACCGGAATTTCTCCAGTGCGAGCAGTCTTCCCGTCAAGCACCGCTTGCCCACCTTTACCTTTTTCAAAGAATCCTAGATCCTCCATCGAAATGACTTGAGTGATGGTGAAACAGTCGTGAAGTTCCACTAAATCAATCTCTTTAGCTGATTTTCCCGACATCTTATATGCTTGGTCTGCTGCTTTTACTGTAGCCGCAAGAGTGGTGAGGCTTTTTTTACCATATGTGGTCAAGGTATCGCCGGCGTGGCCACTACCTAAAATTTTAACAGCCCGCTTTGGATTTAATTTCTCTGCAATATCGCTAGCAGCCAATACGATGAAAACGGCTCCATCACTGACTAAAGAACAATCATATACAGTAAATGGGTCCGCTACAGGGAGACCATTTTTCACATCATCCACAGTAATCAATTTTCGTAGTTGAGCATCTGGATTTAAATAAGCGTTGGCATGGTTTTGTACTGCCGCTACTGCCATAGCTTCTCGCACATCGCCATATTCATGAAAGTACCGATTGGCAATGAGAGCAAAGAGGGATGGAAAAGTTGCTCCGATGCCCACTTCCAACAATGAGTCGGCTGCGGAGGCAATACCTTCGGTCACCCGCTCGGTTGAATCGTGGGTCATTTTCTCTACTCCGCCGATGATCACCATATCGTAGATTCCTGAGGCGATGGCGATCATGCCTTGCCGAAAGGCTAAGCTCCCAGAAGCACAAGCCCCTTCGGTTCGCATAGATGGAATGTTGCCAAGCTCCAATACTTCGGAGGCCAAGGGCCCCATATGGCTTTGTCCACAGAAGAAGGAGCCATTATAATTTCCAATATATAAAGCCTCAAGCTTTTCTTTTTCGATTCCTGCATCAGCAATTGCTTTTTTCCCAGCTTCTTCAATCATTTGACGCAACGAGTAGTCTTTTAATCTTCCAAATCGGGTCTCGCCGATTCCAATAATCGATACACTACGCACAAAAGCACTCCCTTTTTTATAAAATCCCAGTCATTAAGTGAAGAATAATTACTACGAATACTGCTGCTGTTTTAGTTACTGTAATCACTGCAATATCTCCATATGATTGTCTATGGGTCAATCCGCAAACCGCTAATAAGGTAATCACTGCACCATTATGGGGCAGTGTATCCATACCACCAGATGCTAAAGAAGCAACACGATGTAATATCTCGGGAGACATACCAATTGAATGAGCCCAAGCGAGCCAATCTTTCCCCATCAATTCGAGGGCGATTGACATCCCACCAGAGGCAGAGCCAGTAATCCCAGCCAGAGTAGTTACACTAATGGCTTCGGAGAAAAGAGGACTTGCCCCAATTTTTAAATTTAAAAGAGCACTGGAAATATGTTTAAATCCTGGTAAAGAAGAGATTACGTTTCCGTATCCTACTTCGGAAGCGGTGTTCATGATGGCTAGCAAGGATCCAACTGCACCTGCATTGAGAGCTTTTGGAAGTCCCCCAGGAGCCAATCTTCTTCCACCAATTGCAAGAGCCAAAATAATCCCAGAAGCTACCGCAATAATGAGAGACCAAATTGAAATTACTTTTTTCACATCTGTTGCGGCTAAAGCTAGCTTCATATCTTTAAAGGGGTCTAACAGAGCCGGATTCCAAGTATAAAGGTTGGTCATTGCATAGTTGACTACCAGAACAGTAAGTAGTGGGAGTAAGGCGAGCATCCAATTCACTGATTCCCCATCTTCTTGAAGAATCGGTTCGTTGGTATGACCTTCACCGTAGCCTTCGCCTGCTGCTTTGGCTTGTTTATGACGATAATTCAACCACATCAAGCTAATGGCAATTGTAAATAACCCACCAATAATTCCCATGACTGGAGCTGCAAATCCGGTAGTACCAAAATAGCTAGTAGGAATAATATTTTGAATCTGTGGTGTCCCAGGCAAGGCATCCATAGTGATTGTAAAAGAGCCTAGAGCAATGGTCCCGGGTAGCAAACGTTTTGGAATGTTTGCTTCTCGAAAGAGGGCCGCTGCAAAAGGATAAATAGCGAAAACAACTACGAAGAGACTTACCCCTCCGTAAGTCAAAACCACACAGGCTGTAACTACTGCTAAAATTGCTCGTTCTTTTCCGAAGGACTGAACAATTTTTTGAGCGATCGACTTAGCAAGCCCAGTGTCTTCCATGACTTTTCCAAAAATAGCACTGAGCATAAAGACTGGGAAAAATGATTTTACAAAGACAACTGCTTTGCCCATAAAGAGCTCTGTATAGGCTGGCATGATAGGAAGCCCTTGGAGGCTAGCCGCTAATAATGCAAAAATAGGGGAAAACAAAATCACCGAATAACCTCTGTAAGCAAAAAACATCAATAGAAATAAACTAAGAACAATACCTAAAACATCCATTTTTTCTTCCTCCTTATTTGTTTGAATATTGTAAAAACTCTACTATTCATACTAGCAAAAATTATGCCAACAATAGAAGTTGCCTACTTTATTGAATTTCCGTGATAGAGCATTCTTATTTAGTCGCTATTTTTCGACGAAATAGAACAAACAGACTTTTATAAGCATTTACCTCTAGAGTCGTCAAAAGGCGACTAGTCGCTGTTTTTCGACCAATCGCCTTCAATTTCCATTTTGTTATATTTTTAGATGGTAGCTTTATTCACTGGCGCCATCAATCATTTCGCAATTTTTATTAGCTAATTCTTTATCGATCCAAGAATAGTCTCGTTTCCCTTCTCGAATGTTTTTCATAATATCTCTTTCCCCTTTATGCTTAGCCTGAGCTTTTTCAATCAAGTCTCCTACATCATCAGGACGAATCACTACGACTCCATCCCCATCGCCAACGATAATATCACCAGGTCGTATCACCACACCACCCACACTAACTGGCACATTGATCTCGCCGGGTCCGTCTTTGTAAGGCCCTGCCGGAGTCACTCCTGCCGCATAGATCGGCATTTCCATCTGCCGTAAAGCTTCTACGTCTCTCACTGCCCCATCAATAATGACACCAGCAATTCCTTTCTGTGCCGCTGTTGCCATCATGATTTCACCTGTGATGGCCTGGCTGAGCTCACCTGCTCCATCCACTACAATCACATCTCCTGGCTCAGCCATTTGAAGAGCTTTGTGGAGCATCAGGTTGTCCCCAGCTCGCGTCCTTACTGTAAAAGCGGGTCCGATCAGTTTTCGACCACCTATTTTTTGAATTCGGCTATCTAAGACACCAGAGCGGTTCATCAAGTCCGAAATATTTGCTACTGGGATCCCTCGAAATCCTTTGATAATATCTATAGCAGGCCTGTTAATCTGAGTATAAATTCGAAATCCAATATTACTCATGATATACCCCTCTCTTTGTTTGGGTTTTATTAACTCTTTTTCGCCATATAATAGAAATCTTCAAAATAGAATGAATGGGCATTTTGTACTTGATAGCCCAATTTTTCATAAAGTTTTTTAGCCTCTTCATTTTCCTGCAATACGACTAAACTGATCTGTTTGCAAATCCTCCGGCGGCCTTCCTTTTCAAAAAAAGTAATGATCTTCTTTCCGATTCCTTGGGATCGACAGGCTTCTGCAACTGCCAAGACTTCAATAAAGTAATCTCCCTCCATAGACTCGATCAATAACTCGAAGTCCCCCTTTCCTCTTCTTAGCAATTGGTCATATATTCTTTGATTTAGCTGCTCTAATTGGTTTGTTTCATGACCTGCGATCATCCCACAAATTTTTCCACCTTCAAGTGCGACAAAAAATTGATGATAGCTAAATCGTCCCTTTTCTTCAGCAAAATATTGTCGATAAGTCGCCTCTATTTCTCTTGGAATTTCTGTGCCGCAAAATGCTGGCGCTGTGCCACCCAGAGCTTCTAAAAGCAAAGGAATAACCACATCCACATCTTCTGCTTTGGCTTTTCTAATCTCCACCCAGCATCTTCCTTCCTATAGTTTATTAGATACTACAAATCATTCCTCTTCCCCTGCTTTATTTCATGGTACAATCAAATAAAAAAGGAGGGCCTTTCCTATGAATGAAAAATTGACAATCCTCTGGACAAATGGTGACCCAAATACAGCCCATCACATGGTATTTATGTACGCGATCAATTCTTTGATGCGAGGGTGGTGGCAGGAAGTCACTATCGTGATCTGGGGAGCTCCAGCCAAACTGGTTGGGGAAGATGAAAGTATCCAAGAGAAAATCAAAATTGCCCAACACCAAGGAGTCAAAATCTCTGCGTGCATTGCCTGTGCTACCCAATTTGGAGTAGTAGAAAATTTGAAGTCTCAAGGTATTGAAGTGATTTCCTGGGGACAACCTCTCACAGAAATCATTAAAAATAAAGAACATCTGATTACTATTTAATGGAGGTTACGATTATGAATTATTGGCTTGCAAAGACTGAGCCCGATGTATTCAGTTATTCCGACTTGGAGTCTCTCGGCAAAGATGATTGGGGGGGAGTAAAAAACTTCGCCGCCCTAAAACACATGCGTTCCATGAAGCCTGGTGATCGAGTCTTTATTTATCACACTGGCAAAGAAAGATCCGTAGTGGGAGTGGCCGAAGTGATCGGTGAATACTACCCAGACCCAAAAGAGGATGATCCAAGATGGATCACCATTGACCTAAAGCCTCTCTATCCTTTCAATCGACCAGTCACCCTGAAAGAAGTAAAATCCCATCCGGAATTTTTCAGCTGGGAACTCGTCACCCAATCACGACTTTCAGTCATGCCAGTACCGACTGAAATCTGGAAAGCTATTCATCAGCTAGGAGAAACTCTGGAAAAATAACTTTATAAGGAGAATTGCATGATAACATCCCAATTACTACTTCAAAATGCAACATCTATTTCTAATAAGTATGATAGTTTACGGAAAAATACTGGGAAAAATTTCAACATTTTTAAAATTACTGCTATTGATTGTGACGAACTTGTCATATGTCGAATTATTCACGAACTACTTGATCCAAAGGGTTCTCATCATCAAGGCACCACTTATTTAAATTTATTTTTTGAAATAGTTCTTAAACTCTCAATTGATGAGAATGAATTAAACTCTGCCAAAATCTTCCGCGAGTATTCCCTTTCAGATGGCCGACGAATTGATCTATTTATTCAAACAAACCAGCGTACAATCCCCATTGAGGTAAAAATTTACGCAGGTGACCAGCCCTCACAATGTGAAGACTACTGTAAAAAATGTGTCAATTCTCCTCTTTATTACTTAACTTTGGATGGGTCATTCCCATCGCCTGAAAGTTATGGCAATCTTCCTGTAAAACATGACGACTTTTCTGGTGAAATCGTCCATATCGAAAATCTTGACTGCATCTCATTTTCGCTACATATTATTAATTGGTTAAAAAAATGCCTACAACATCCAAAAACAATTGAATTAGCTCCTATTCGTGAAATTTTCCAGCAGTTAATCCAAAACATACAAACTTTGACAAACCAACAAGAGGAGGATGAAGAAATGGAGTTTCGTAATTTACTTTCGAATGAAGAAAATTGGAAAGCTCTTCAAGATTTAAAAAACCAAGAAACTTCTGTCAAAATTAAAATTCTTCATGATTTTTTTAACTGTTTAAAAGAAAAATTTAAAAACTCCGGACACTCTCTTTGTCCTGTGAATAATCATTCCTACTCTAACGATATTGCTAATTACTACGGAAATTCCAAAAAATGTCCACGTCTTACTTTTGTGTGTCCTAATTTTCTAAATGGATATTTAAACCTTTATTTCTACATTGAAGTAAATTATCGCCCATATTTTGGGTTCTATGTCAAAGAAAATAATGAGCTCCGTTCTTTAACGAATATAGAATGGAATGAATTCGGTGGCACTCCTGAAAAGCAATGGCACTATTTGTCAAATAAGAATGGTGATATCCCAAACTTTAGAGATGCAACCAGTATAGGAAAATTTCTTAATCACGAATATCTTGCAAATTTTATCGAAGACTCTTACCAATCTATGAAAATATTTGTCAACCACAACAAATATTCTGAGAAAACCGGATTTCGACTTGAGTAATTCTAGCGAATAGAGGTGTAGTTATTATGAAGCTTACTGTTTTACTTGATAATAATACTTTTATTGATGAGTATCTTTTAGGCGAACCAGCTCTTTCGTTCTATATTGAAGATGGAGATCAGAAGATTCTTTTTGACACGGGCTATTCGGATGCTTCCATGAGAAATGCTAAGACTCTCGGTATTGATCTCAGCCATATTACTACAATTGTAATTTCCCATGGCCATAATGATCATACCCTTGGTCTTTGCTACTTAAAAGAAAACTACGATCTCAAAAAAGCGACTGTGATTGCTCATCCAGATGCTTTTAAAGAAAAGTTCTTTGAAGGCCAATCCATTGGTGCCCCTTTTCGAGAAGACCAACTGGAATCTTTCTGCAAGGTTTCCTTTGCTTCGGTTCCAGTTAAAGTTTCCCAAAATCTGACTTTCCTTGGTGAGATTCCCGAACTAGTCACTTCTAGGCGATCCATTGGTCAAAAATTGGTGGATGGTATATTAGAGGATGACTATGTGCTGGATGACACAGCTCTAGTCTATCAAAAACCTGAAGGACTCTTCATCATTACAGGGTGTTCCCATAGTGGCATTTGCAATATTATTGAGTATGCCAAGCAAGTATGCAAAGAAGATCGGATCCTCGGAGTGATTGGGGGCTTTCATCTTTTTAAAGTAAATAGTGAGTTAGAGAAAACAATCCGATACTTCCAAGATAACCATATTGAAAATCTTTATCCTTGTCACTGCGTGTCTTTCCCTGCAAAAGCAGAAATTCATAAGTATATTCCTATTCATGATGTCTACTCCGGTTTAGTAATTGAGATATGATATAAAAAATAGCTATCCGAAAAGGATAGCTATTTTTATGTTCCTGCTATTTGGCTGGCGTTAGAATTTTTAGAAAACCTCTAAGCTGATCCTGATCTTCTCCAATAATACGAAAAAACTCTTCATCTACTTTTTCTACTTTCGGCAGAGCTTGTCGAACCATCTCTTCGCCAATCTTAGTAAGATGAATTGAATTGGACCGCTGGTCTTTTTCGCTTTTTTCTCTTTTTAAGAACTCTTTTTTTTCAAGCAATGTAATGATCTGAGAAAGAGTCACTTTATCGATCTCGGTAGTTTGAGAAAGTAAAGCTTGAGTCACATTTTTCTTCTGAAACAGTAAATAGTTGCAGCTCGTCAAAACAACAAACTGAGGATGAGTCATTCCCAGTGTGGCTAACTCCTTTTTTATCTTCCCATGCCAAGCATTGTAGGCTCGAATAAAAAGAAACCCTAAACTTTTTTCTGAATCATTTTGAAATTGAGACTCAAATTTTATCATTTTCTTTCCACAATCTCCTTTATTTTAAACATTGATGCGGGCACATCGGAAAAAATGCCCATAAGCATTGGTAACTCTTCTTTTTTCATTTCACCATTCACTTTTACAATTGAAACTTGGTGAGTCACTTTGGTTCTTTCTCCAGCCTCTTCTAAGATATGGCTAAATCGAACTTCATCTCCATTGGGTAAAAAGGTTCGGTCAGAAAATAGCTTATTTCTAATTATATCAAGTAATTCAAAATTCATCTCTGGTAAATTTTGAAGCTTGATTTTCCCTTTGGTTCCATTGATAAAAGATCCGTCCAATGTCAGGTATTCTAAATCGTCTTCCCATTCTTTTCTTTTTGCTTCCTCTTCATAATAGGGCCAAATTTTTTCTGCTTTCGCTTTGATTTCTAAAGTAAATGTAATCATCATTATCTCTCCTTTTTCTAATTAGTTCGTATACTAACTAATTAGATTTTAATATAAAATCATTTTCCTGTCAATCCAGTTTCTTTTTAAAAGGGATTTATCTCTATTTTCTCGAACTTGGTAACATAAGTTTTATTGAGCCTTTTATTGAAAGGAGGTCTCCAAATGAAAACAATTGGACTCATCGGTGGCATGAGCTGGGAAAGTAGTGCCACCTACTATCAAGTCATAAATCAGACTATCAAAGAACAACTTGGGGGACTCCATTCGGCAAAGTGTATTCTCTACAGTGTCGATTTTCAGGAAATTGAAGAATACCAAGCCAATGGGGAATGGGACAAAAGTGCTGAAGTACTTTCCCATGCAGCAATCTCTTTAGAAAAAGCTGGAGCCCACTTTATATTGATTTGTACCAATACAATGCACAAAGTAGCTCCTCAAATTCAATCAAAAATTAAAATCCCAATCCTTCATATTGCTGATCTCACCGCAGAAGAACTTCTCAAAAGATCAATCAAGAAAGTTGCCTTGCTTGGAACCAAATACACAATGGAACAGGACTTCTATAAAAATCGAATCATCGAAAAAGGAATTGAGGTACTCATTCCTGATGATGCAGATCGGATCCTTGTAAATCAAACCATTTATGAGGAGCTTTGTCTTGGTGTGATTTCACCGGTCTCCAAGAAAACATTTCTTGAAATCATGGATAAACTCGCAGCTCAAGGAGCTGAAGGAGTGATCCTAGGTTCTACTGAAATTGGCCTTCTGGTAAATCAACAAGATACAGAAGTGCCACTCTTTGACACCACTTTTATCCACGCAATCTCAGCCGCATTATATGCAATCGAATCAAACTAGGAGGACTTTATGATGAACTGGACTACAAGACCTATGACCCCCGGAGACTGGGCGATGGTCTCCTTTATCTACAGCGAAGGAATTTCAAGCCGAATTGCTACCTTTACTACCGCCATGCCTACTCTCGAAGAATGGTTTGGGACTCACATGAATGTTGGGCGGTTGATCCTAGAAAATGAGCAAGGACAAATTTGTGGTTTTACTTGCCTCACCCAGCCAAGAGGCTGCTGTGCTTATGGAGGCTTTGCCGAATTAAGTATCTATATCGCTGACGAATGGCAAGGCAAAGGAGCAGGTACATTTTTACTAAATGCTTTAGTGGAAGAGTCGGAAAAGCAAGGAATTTGGACATTGGCTTCTTGGATTTTCAAGAAAAATGAGCCGAGCCTCAAGCTTCATAAAGCCTGTGGTTTTCGTGAAGTAGGCTATCATGAAAAAATTGGTAAATTAGATGGCCAGTGGATCGATATCATTGTAATGGAACGGAGAAGTCCAAATTTATGAATGCTATGATCCCTAGTCTTATCAAAAATTTTGAAAAAAGACGAATCCAATGTAAGTATTTTTCAACTTCTAGCGAACTTTTAAACTGGCTCGAAAATGAAATCCCTCCGGGTAGTCTTATCGGACTGGGTGATTCTTTGACATTAGAACAGACTGGGGTATCTCAATTCATCAACTCACCGAAATTTAACTTTCTGAATAAATACGATACCAGCTTAACTCGAAGCCAAAAAGATACCATTTATTTGAACAACTTCTCTGCTGATTGCTTCTTTTTAGGGGCTAATGGGATTAGCATGACTGGCGAGATTGTACAAATTGATGGTAATGGGAGCCGAGTCGCCCCAATGCTTTGGGGGCCGAAAAAGGTCTATATTATTGCTGGGATCAATAAAATTTCTCCCACCTTAGAAGAAGCCAAGCAACGAGCCCGACAAATCGCAGGCCCTCTAGACGCCAAGCGACTAAATAAGAAAACCCCTTGTGCTTATACTGGAATTTGCATCGACTGTCAAAGCCCCGATCGAATCTGCAACTCTTTCGTCACCTTGAGCGGACAATTTGATCCTGCCCGAGTCACGGTTTGTTTAGTGGACGGAACTTTTGGGTTTTAAAATCTCAAAATCCTTTCTAGCTCAAAAAAATCTTACATAGGAGGAAATCAGAATGCTTAAATGGTTTAAAGAGAATATTATAGAACCCCTAAAAGAAGGAATCGAAGAAGGAAAAGCTGAGCTGGCTGCGGAAAAAGCCGAAAAAGAAAAACTTCAAAAAGAATTTGAAGCCACTTTTGAAACCATCTCCCAAGAAGAAAAACTGGCTCTTGCCCTAGCCGCTCCTTTCCGTTGTGTTGCCACAGGACAATATGTCTCTCTCTTTGACATCGACGAAGAAGAAGCTCAGCGAAAGCCGCCTTGCCTTTATCAAATTGGCAACCTAGCAGAACAAGACAAGAAAGTTCTCGCAGAACTTGCAAACCTGATCAACCGAGACTTTGGTGCCACAGACCAACAAACCACTTTGGAAGCTCTTCACTCTTTTAAAGGCGAACTCTTCCCAACGATTATCCCAGAAACCATCGCCTTTCATGCAGCAGTCATCACCTATCTAGCGACTGGAGCCGCTGACCTCGGATACATCAGCAAAGAAGCCGCCCTAGATGAAGTGCGAAAAGTAGCCGACTTAGTAAGAGACCACTATCCTCACTGGGAAGCCTATGGCAACGATTTTCTAGCTGGAGACTACATGAATAATGCTTTAGGCAAAAAAATCCTTAGCCGAGTGGCGAAAAATTTACTGGCCTGCCCGGGCAGTCCTTGGAATCAAGTGAAGTTATAATATGCAAAAACAAAAGCACAGAGGAATTATCTGCCTCTGTGCTTTTCTTATTCTAACTAAAGCATTTTTTCGCTACTGCTACCCCATTCAGCACTTTTGGAAAGCCGGTGTAAGGAATACACTGGAGAAAGCACTCAATAATTTCCTCTTTGCTCATTCCTACATGAAGCGATGCTTTGATATGCACTTCTAGCTGAGCTTCACAGCCACCGGCAGTTAGTAAGCTTGCTAGAGTGATCATTTCTCTTTCTCGCAAGTTTAGGCTTTCTCTTGTGTAAATTTCTCCAAAGGCAAATTCTACAATATAGCGAGCTAAGTCTGGGGCAATACCTTTTAAGGATTCCACCACTTTTTCTCCCGCTTCCCCATCTACTTCTTTTAATTTTTTCCAGCCCATTTGATATCTGTCGGTACTCATATTTCCTCCTTGTTTCTTTTATAAATTCGATCTACAATGAGAGCATATTCCTTAGAGTAAACTCTAAGTCAAGCATCAGGAGGAGAAAAGATGAATTACTCAATTGGTGACTTTGCAGAATTTACCGGGTTAACTGCCCATACTTTGCGATATTATGAAAAAGAGGGACTTCTTGAACCGGAGCGAAAACCGAATGGGCAACGGTTTTATAGCGAAAGAGACCTTGAGTGGATCACTTTCATTAAACGTCTTAAAGAAACTCATATGCCTTTAAAAGAAATTAAGCAATATGCTACTCTACGATCCAGTGGTCAATCTACATTGGAGGATCGACAAGAGTTGCTTGCACTCCATCGAGAGAATTTAGTGCAAGAAATAACACTCTTACAAGATCATCTTGAAAAATTAGATCAAAAAATCAAACACTATGAGAGCGAGTTAATGACTCAGGAGAAGATGAGTGAACATAATTCGCCTACCTGATCTCAATGACTATGATTCAAAAAAAGCGACTCCCCCAAGGAGTCGCTTTTTTATTGAAATATCCCTAAAAGGATTGGCAGTAAGAACGGAATGATAAGAGTCAACACAACTCCAGTAATCAAAGTCACAATACCGAGCTCAGGCCCTACAAAGCGGGTAACTGGTAGTAACATGGTATCCATACTGCTAGAAGCGGCCCCGGCTATGGGAGCACTTTTTCCGAGTCGTACCAATAGAGGCAAGAGTAATACAGTGGTAAATTCACGAATCACATTGATCATAAAGCCATAAATCCCTGCTTCTGCACCGAGATTTTGGGTCATATAAGCAGTGGTCAAGCTATAATACCCCATGCCACCAGAGGCAACCATAGAAACAGCTATTGGGAAAGGAACAACCATTCCGCCCATATAGCCCCCTAAGAGGCTTCCTACTACGATTGCTCCTGATAAAATAAGCACTCGCCAACCAAGCAAACGGATATACTGAAATACTCCGGTATCTGCTCCAAGTCCGACTCCCACTCCGACATAGATAAAAAAGAGGGAACCTGTAAATATATCATCCAGAATCCAAGCACGATCTTCTGTAATGAAAAAATAACCGACTGCCACACCAATTAAAATATATAAAGGAATCCCAGTCAAGAAAAGAGAGCTTTTCGGCTTTTCTTCCATCACTTCTACAATTGTTTGATTTTCAATCGAAAGATTCTGTTCTAGAAGTCTTTGCCGAATTTCTTCGAGAGGCATAATTGTTCGTTCTGAAAGTACTGCTAGAAAAATGCTCAAGCCCGTCCCAGCTAAGGCAACAATAGCACAGTAAGCTCCAATCGAACCAATATTAGAAATAATTTTCTCATTGGAACCAATGTTAGCCCCAATCGCAAACATTAACATTCCTAAAGCTAGACTAGCTAGAGGCTCAAAAATGCGGATTATCCATTTATTTTTGCTAATTCCCATCAGAATTCCGATTGCAATGTACAAAAATGGAAGCCCCATGAGCCAATCGCCTCGCTTTCTTTTTTATCGAAAAACTCGTCCTAGGACCAGACTATAAATCCATTATTCTTAAAATAACTTTAAAGCTTCTGAACAAAGGGGCAATAAAAAAGGTACGATTAGTACAATGATGGTGCCAGTAATAAAGGCAACCAGCCCCAGCTCGGAGCCAATCACTCGAGTCACTGGCAAGAGCAAAATATCCATACTCCCCGCCGCCGCACCTCCAATGGGTGCGCTTTTTCCAAGGCGCCCCAAAAAGGGTAAGAGCAAAACTGTGATAAAATCTCGAAAGACATTGACCAAAAATCCATAAATCCCAGCTTCGCTACCAAAATTCTGGGTCATAAAGGCTCCAGTCAAAGTAAAATAACTCATCCCGATAGCCGAAAGAATCCCGGTGCTCCAAGGAATTGAAAGAATCGGAGTCATCACCAAAGCTCCAGTCAAGCTTCCTGCAATAATCGCTACAGTAAAAAGAAGAACCCGCCATCCTAATAAATAGAGATAGTGAAAAACACTTAAATCGGCACCTATACTAATGCCAATTCCTACATATACCACAATCAGAGAACCGGTCATCAAATCTCCTAAGAATTTTGCGTATTCTGGGGAGATCAAAAAATAGCCGATCCCAACACCACATAAAACGTACAGAGGAATAGCTAAAGTAAAAAGAGAAATACCGGACTTTTTATCATTCCGTTCCTCCTCTATATCTGGTGAGTCCTTCTCTATCAAGAGAGCCTTCCTCATTTGGTCCAAGGGAATAATGGTCCGTTCTAATAAAACACAATACAGTACACTAAATCCTACAACACTTGCAGCTAATCCAGCTGCCTTAAGGCCAATCCAGCCAATGTTTCGGATCAAATTTTCATCTACACCGATATTCGCACCAATGACCATCATGACAAGGATCAAAGCAAGATAAATCAATTTGGAAAATAACTTTTCTATCCATCTAATTTTCCCAAGACCAATTACTATACCTACCCCTAAGCAAATGAATGGAAGCCCCATCATTATTCCGCCTTTATCTATCAATTTTATCTCGCTTCAAAGACTAATTCGTTTTTAAAATTATAAAGTCCTTTTGCCCCAAAGACCAAAATATTTTTCTTTTTTTCGACATAAAGTCTAACGAATTTCTCTTTCTAATCATTTTTGATCTCTATTATAGAGAACTGGTATAATAACTTTATTCTTTATTGATTTATTTATCATAACATACAAAATCCTTACTTGACTCTACCACTGTGTGAGCCTTTATAGTGACATTAGCCTTAAGGTTTGCGCAAATACTTAATGGAGGTAAAAATATGTTTAAAATTGGTGAATTTTCCAAGTTGGCTCATACCAGTGTTCGCATGCTTCGCCACTATGATCAACTCGAACTTCTCATGCCTGAAAAGGTGGATTCCGATTCGAGCTATCGCTATTATTCGGCCAAGCAATTACAAAAGGTAAATAAAATTAATAGACTAAAAGAACTTGGCTTTAGTCTGGCAATCATCAAAGAAATGATGGAAAATCCAGATATTGAACAAATGGCTCAGTATTTTTCTCTTCGGAATCAAGAATTGCGAGAAGAACTGGAAAAACTGGAAAAGCAACATACCTTATTGGAAAGTGCCACCATAATATTGAAAGAGGATGTGGCAAAAATGAATTACCATGTTGTGATAAAAAATGTACCCGAAAGAAATGTGGTCAGTATCAAAAAAATCATGCCTACCTACTTCTGTGAAGGGGCTTTGTGGCAAGAATTTTATGAAAAAGTAGGAGCCTACCAACCATCAATCAAATATTCTTCCGAGAAAACACCAGACAATCTTTGTATGGCTATCTATCATGATAAAGAGTATAAAGAAGCCGATGTGGATGTGGAGCTTCAATCAACTGTGTATGGGACTTATGAAAACAAGGGGGATCTAATCTTCAAAAAAGCCTCTGCTCAGAAAGTCGCTTCCGTTACCTTTACTGGCCCTTACCAGCAGATGAGCACAGTAACTGAAGAAGCTGCCAGATGGATTGAAGATCAAGGGCTAGAGATGAATGGCTCCATGTTTAATATCTATCACGTTTCTCCAGCTCAAGACCCCAATCCAGACAATTGGGTGACCGAAGCTTGCTTTCCAATCAAATAACTACAAAGGGGTACTTTATGACAATGCTATTAGTTAGAGGATTTTTGACTTGGCTTATTCCTTTCATTGTTTCTTTCTTATTCTTTACACCCAACGGAACGCCACTAATTGATATCACCTTCTTTAAATCAATCATGACTGTCCTCGGATGTCTTGTTGGAGTCCTTCTTCTGATCCAGTCTTTCACAAAAATAAAAACTAATTATCTCAAAGAAAGCATCAGAATTGGGTTGATCTGGTTTTTAATGAATATAGTATTGGACCTGATATTCCTACTACCACTCGGAAAATTGACGATTATGGACTATATCATTCAAATAGGAATTCGATATATCAACATTCCTATTATCAGTATCGGAATGGGATATTTGACAAAAAATATCCAGAAAGAGCCAAGTCAGTAAACACTTGGCTTTTTTTATTGTAATACCATTTTTTCAACATTCAAACAACTAATAATAATTCTTTTTCATGGTACACTTAATTCAGGATATTAATTAAGGAGGAAATTATGGATCAAATTATTAATGCATTTAAGTTAGCCATACAAGAAAATTATGTGAATTTCTCGGGGAGAGCAAATCAGGGTGAATTTTGGTACTTTTATCTTGGTTATCTTATCATTGCAGTAATTTTCAACATTATTGGAATGATATTGCCCGATTCACTTGCAACGATTGTCTCCTTGATTCCAGCAATAACTCTCATTGTACCTGTTTTAAGTGCAGCCACTCGCCGTTTACACGACATCAATAAATCCGGTTGGTTCATTTTAGTTCCTTTCTATAACATCTATCTTTGGGCTCAACCGGGCGACCAAGGACCAAACCAATATGGAGAGCCAAGTAAAAATCTGCAATAATTTTATTTATTCATTTAGTAAAACACCCTTTGCGTTTTAAAACGTAAAGGGTGTTTTGCTTTTTGAAGCACTACTCGATTACTTCCTATTTACCAATTATTCCCAGTCCTTACAAACATCCACCCAGTCAATGGCTTTTGCATACTCAAATAGCTCATCGCAGGTTAACTCAATAGCACTATTGCTACTGCCACAAGCAGGAAAGATCGTAGTGAACCGTTTCATCGAAATATCTAAATAAACCGGTACATTTTCACAAATGGCAAAAGGACAGACTCCCCCTACTGCATGGCCTATTTTCTCAACCACTTCATCCGGAGTTAGCATTTTGGCTTTGGTTCCAAAAGTTTGTTTGAATTTGCTGTTATCAATTTTCGCTTCGCCTGCGGTAACAACTAAAATCGCATTGTCGTCTTTTTTAAAGGACAAGGTCTTAGCAATTCTCCCGGGTACCACCCCCAGTGCATTGGCCGCAAGCTCTACAGTTGCGCTTGAAGTATCAAGTTCCATCACTTTTTCTTCTATCCCTAGAGTCTTAAAATATGCTTTTACTGGTTCAATAGCCATGACTCAATCCTCCTCATTTCTTTTCTCTCAAAAAAGATCATGGTACAATCATAGCAAAGATTGCTTAATTCTGCACAGAAAGAAAAGAGTGAATGAGATGACTTCAAATCAGCTTGTGTTGGAAATTAAAGAAGCTGCCACCAAACTTGGTTATGATAAATGTGGAATAATCAATATTTCTACTATGAAAGGCTACCGGGAAAAGCTTGCTCAGCGAATCGAACGTTTTCCTGATATCCAACCTCACTCGGAAGAATTTTTTAGCTTTGCCGAGTTAGAAAAAGATTATCCTTGGGCAAAGTCTGTGATTATCTGTGTTCGTCACTATGGAAAATATCACATTCCAGAGCATCTTCAAGGGATCATAGCAAAATATTATCTTGTAGATAGTCGTAAAGATGAAAATTCTAAGGATTATCAAGCCAGTATCGCCTTTGAGGACTTCTTGACTGCCAAGAATATCCGAAACGAAACTCGCCGTGATTTTGGCATTACTTCTTTGCGTTGGGCTGCTCAAGCAGCTGGGCTCGGAATCATTCTGAAAAACAATTTCTTTTACACCGAGAAAGGTTCTTGGGTCTATTTGGAGGCTTGGATTATTGATCAAGAGCTCGAATGGATTGGGCAGCATTCCATCCCAGCTTGCTCTCCTTCGTGCACCCAGTGTCTCGACTCTTGCCCTACTCACTCACTTGCCGAGCCTTATCTGATGAATAGAAATACCTGCGTTTCCTGCTTGACCACTTGGGAAGGCTTTGATCTGCCTAATGAACCTTATCGCCAAGAAATTGGGGACTGGGTGTTTGGGTGCGATGCTTGCCAAGACTCTTGTCCTCACAATTTTCAAAAATGGGAAAGTAATCTTGATTTTCCCTTACTCGATGAAATAAGTAGTGCAATTTCGCTAGAAAAAATCATTGAAATGGACTATGAGTACTTACGAACCGTTATGGCCCCCAAATTTTGGTATATCCCGGAAGACAAAGTCTGGCGTTGGAAAACGAACACTTTGAATGCAATGCTAAATCGCTATCGAGACAAATAT
>JAGOHU010000209.1 GCA_017995975.1 Negativicutes bacterium | reverse complement strand
GTATTACTCTCATTTCAGCTCTACTACTTTCCGCTACTCTCATTCACGCAGAAGAACCGGAAGTCACTCCAGAAATAGTCTGGAAATCTTTCAGTACCGTCGGTGCCATGAGTCTTGAACTGCCTGAAAATTACTTCTCTAAATGGCAAGAAGACTTAAGTAATGAAAATCATACAAAAAAAGGCGAGATGTTTTTGCCACCAGATGAGAAAGGGCTTTCTATTTTTCCTCTCTACTCGGTTCCCAAAGAACCAAGTAGCATTAAAAACTTTCGCTTCAAATATGATTTTCGAGCCAACGAGTCAGTCGAAGCCTTTGCAAGGGAATATAAAAAAGAATTCCCTCAGTATTTTAATACTCTCAGCGCTTGGGCTCCATCGGTTATCCAAAAAATAAATGGAATCCCTGTACTCCTTCTGAGAGGACGAGCAGTGGATAAAAATGGACAAACTCTCCTTTTTCATGATCACTATATCTGGGCCAAAGCTTCTACTAGCGAAGTCTTTATCATCAATTTTATCTATTTAGCTGATTCTCCGGAATTTCAAGAAAAAATCAAAAAAATAACCTCTACCGTAACAATCCCTGAATAATTCTCAAAATCAAATAAATGAAAAGAGGCAACCATGAACAAGAAAATTGCATTTTTCTCTTTCTTTCTTTTTCTTTTTTCTTTCGGACTTACCCCAGGGGAAGCAAAAGAAAAAGATGAGAACTCAATTTTAGTAACCGAAGGCTTTTCCTTCGCCCTGCCCAACGGCTTTGCTGAAACTGCCAAAGATAATTTAGAAAATGAAACAGCAAAAACAATTACCTATACTTTTAAATCTACTAAAAATCCTGATTTGATGGAAATTAAGATTTCCCAAATGACTACGCCAATCTCCACCCAAGGCAATCTATTGGAACGAATTAATGCTTTTCAGAGCGAAGAAGTCACCCGTAAATTTGTGATTCTTTTCCAGGAAAGCCAAAAATTTGAGATTTCTCCATTAGAGAAAGTTGAGTGGAAAAAAACTAAAATTCTCGAAAAGTCAGATCAGCTCATTCTGATTCTCGAAAATGAGATTCTAGCTCCTCGCTCAGGCAAACGTACAGGCTTTCACAAATACTATATTATTAGTCACCCAACAGGAGTCTACACACTACATTTTCTTACTAAAGAGTCAAACGAAGATATCAGTCAACAAATCAATAAAGTTGTCGAATCTTTTGCCACTGCTCCAATTCCTCCTCTAGACCCGGAAGAAAAATGGAGCCCCATAAAAACATTAAAAGATGTCCAACTTTCAATACCAGAAGCCTATAACAAGGGGAAAATCGAAATAGCCGAAGACAATAGTTATAAAGGCGAATTTCAAGGATTTTCCTCAAAAGAAGTTCCTGTGAGCTATCCTTACCTGATTACTCTAAATCGAATTTATCCAAAAGAATCACTTGGCGAAAATGCGACCACCTTTAAAATGATCGAATCTTTAAAATCTCCTGCTGTCTCGGTAACCCTCAATAAATACTTTCAAAAAACATTTACTGACTCTCTGCCTGGAAACGTACCACAATATTGGGAAGATTCGGATGTGGAAATGATTGGGGAAAATTATGTTCTTGTGATGAAAGGATATTTTAAAATTGCCACTGATGAATTCCCAATTTACCATGAGCATTATATCTGGACCCATCCTACTGGAGTCTATCGGCTCACCTTTCATTTCATAAACCAAAAAGATTCGAAAAGCGATGATTTTATCAATAAAACCTTGGAAAATTTCAGCATTAAATTACCTAGTAAATAAAAATAGCTCCCCTCAAATGCGGTCTGCATTTGAGGGGAGCTATTTATTTATTAATAACGTAAGAAAGTATTTTCCTCTTTATTTTCTAGAGCTTCACCTATTTCATGAGAAAGTTTTAGAAAGTAACTATTTTGATCCTTCTCTTTTTTCGGGTTTAACGGAAGCCATCTTTCCTCATCAAAAGATTTTTCCAGTAATTGATTGCCAGCACCATCAAAAAATATCATTCGAACCAGACGATATTCTTGCTTTGGCAAATAAAATTCTTGGAGAATTTTTACTGCGAATACTTCCTCTTTTTTCATCTTTCCAAAATCTGGAAGACTTTGTAACGACTCAGGCGATAAAATGAGAAAAGATTCAACCCGAACTTTTTCTTTCTCTCCCTTTTTATCTAAATGAAGAAAAAAAGATTGATCATCAAAAACTACAAGCCCCTTATAAAAAGTGTGACTCATCTTTTCATTGGCTCCGACTGAGAACGAGGTCAACTCAGCTTGAGCATCTTTTTGAAATGGAAATAATAAAAGACTTATCATTAAACAGCTTATAAATAGTATTTTTTTCATCAAATCACTTTCCTTTTCAAACTTCTCTTTCACTTATTAGGTAAAAGAGCTCAAAATCCTCTTCTACTTGCCTAAACAAAATTTTGAGAAAATATGAGAAATAATTTGTTCCGAAACTGCTTGTCCGCTAATCTCAGATATTTTTGCCCAAGCCTCTCGAATATCTACCAAAATACAATCCGGTGGCAACCCTTGATCCAAAGCATCGATTGCTTCCTTAAGTGCTTCTTCGCCTTTTCGTAAAGCTTCAATTTGACGGGTATTGGTAACCAAAGGATTCCCTTCCAGTAAGGCTCCATCCTGAGAAACCCACTGAATCACAGCTGCCTTTAACTCTTCTATCCCCTCGCCAGTCTCAGCTGAGATAAAGATCATCGGCCCATTGAATCCTTCTTTCTCCAGTTTACTTTTCACTTCGTCTTTACTTGCCAAAATATCCGATTTATTGACCAAAATAAG
>JAGOHU010000208.1 GCA_017995975.1 Negativicutes bacterium | reverse complement strand
GTCCCAAATAAGATAATTTGAAAATTAAAGCAAGTGGAAATAAAACTGACAATCTCGATTATTACTATACTAAACGAAATTTGATCTGAATGATTCTGTAAAAATTTCTATAAAATAGTATGATAGAATAAGTAGGTAGAAAGATTTTAGTTTAAAGTGGATAGGAGAAATTGGATGAGTCATTTTTTTGCTTATTTAAATCGGATGAGGTTGATTAAACGGTGGGGTTTGATGCGGAATTTGCGGGAAGAGAATGTGCAAGAGCATGGACTACAAGTGGCAGTGATTGCCCATGGTTTGGCACTCATTGAGAAGCGGATATTTGGTTGCGAGGTGAGTCCTGAGCATGTGATGGCTTTGGCGGCTTTTCATGAAGTAGGAGAGGTATTTACAGGGGATTTACCCACCCCGATTAAGTATTTTAATCCTACGATTAAAAAGGCCTACGATGAAATTGAGGACTTTGCCAAAGAAAAGTTGATTGCCATGCTACCTGAGCTTTTGCAGAAAGATTACCGAGAGCTATTTTATGATCAACCAGAAGATGAATTTGCTTGGAAGCTTGTAAAAGGCGCTGATAAAATTTCGGCTTACTTGAAATGTACAGAAGAACTATCCGGTGGCAATCAAGAATTTTCTAAGGCCGCAGCAATAATTAAAGAAGAACTTCAAGTAATGGAAATTGATTCGGTACAATACTTTATGAAGCATTTTGCAGAAAGCTTTGCTTTGCCTCTGGATGAATTGAATTGAAAAAGGCTCCCATGAGTTGGGAGCCTTTTTTTTGGATAATTATTTAATTCGTCCTGCCTTTTGCTCAATCAGTAAATATTGATAAACCATTACGATTGCATCTGCACCTTGGCCTTTTTCAGGAATTTTGACGAATTCGGTCATGTTTGCTTGCTCGGCAACTGGTTTGCCATCTGGGGCAACTAAAAATCCACCAGCATAACTTACTGCAGCGTATTTCAGACTAAAGCAGTAGTTCCGGACTTCGTGGGTTGCTTTGAGCATATCAGCTTTGGTGGTTGGATCTGTTTCGCCTTCGGAAATTTTCTTTACAAACTCAGGATTTACAGGGCGCTTGAGAGAAACAACAACTAAGTCTCCTTCAACTACTCCCTTATCGTCACTTATTAATTTCAATCCTTCTGCATTCCAGAAAGTATCTTTAACACCCTCGACAGGTCTCCAATCAGCTGCAAAAGCACTTTGGGATAGACTGAAAACAAATAATAGAATTAAAGTAGAAACCCATTTTTTCATTATAAATCCTCCTTGAAATCTGTATCAAATCATTGAATGTACTATAGTTATACCATGTTTTGATTTTTTTGGGAAATAAATTCACAAAATTACCAGTTTAGACACATTTGTCGATAAATGGAATAAATGGACCAGTTGATTTAAAAATTGACGTGCTAATTTTATGGAATTACAATGGAGTTATAGAATGATGAAATGGGGAGTAGAAATATGGTTATGAAAGAAAACCCCTTACTGATAGTTTTGGTGAATTCGTTGATTGGGTTTGGCTTTATTTCTTTATTATGGATGATGATGTTTTTCGTGGCAAAAATAAGGGATCGCTTACAGACCAAGTAGTGCTGTCTAGTTGGCTAAGAGTAAATAGATAGATGGAGGAGAAATGGAATTTATTGGGATATCGTTAGCTAAGATTTATTCGGAAAGTGGTTGGGAATATTTTCCTTTGCTAAATCTATTAATGGTAGGGATTATAATTGGTTTGCTTTGGTTAGGTAGGCGGCGTGGAGAACTATCCTTTTTTCTAGTGGCCTTGTGTTTAGGTGGATTATTAGCCAATTTGCCGAAAGCTGGTATTACTGATTTGATCGAATATGGAGTTCTTCAACTTTTTTTATTGGCTCTTCATTATCAAATTTTCCCCCCTTTATTTTTTTTAGGTCTAGGGATGCTACTTGATTTTCGCTTTCTCTTAGCGAATCGAAAGTTGATTTTT
This sequence comes from Negativicutes bacterium, assembly GCA_017995975.1. Lineage (GTDB taxonomy): Bacteria > Bacillota > Negativicutes > JAGOZY01 > JAGOZY01 > JAGOHU01. The sequence continues at coordinate 844 of JAGOHU010000208.1, read as the reverse complement.
TTGGGAGCCTCTTTTCAAGTCGGAATTTTCTTTGCATTTGGGGTGGGTCTTTCAGTAGAATTTTTGTCTTTTGGCTGGCTGCCAAACTTTTCCTTGGCCGAGGCGGCTTCGATTGCTCTTGTGGGGACTGGTTTTCCAGTGATGGCCCTTTTTGTTACTTCTAAATCAGCCTATACTTTACTTTCGGCAGTTGCGGTGGGAGCATTTTTATATAGTCTTTTTGCCCAGTCTATCCGAAAAGAATTTGTAGGCTGTTTAAGTACATTGCCAGAGGAACAATATCCGCTTTTACAAAAAAGAGAGATATCGGCTTCGGAAGGAGTCGCTTTTAGGGTTCTTTTGTTACTTGGGATTGGTCTTACTTTTCCTCTGGTTTCTCCTTTGCTTGGTATGCTCATACTGGGGAATTTTTTGAGAGAAGTAGGTTCAGACTATGATCGATTTTCGCAAGTAGGCAAAGGGATCGTAGATGGAATGAGTGTTGTGATTGGTCTGGCTTTGGGACTTACTTTGGAGGGAAACAAATTTTTAGATTCGTCTTTAGTAGCAATATTGCTGATCGGGGCAGTCGGTTTAGCGGTTGGAGCTTTTTGTGAAATCCTGACCTTGAAAATAATTAATCGGGTCAGCCAGGATAAAGAACGGCTAAACCCGATGATTCTTTGTGGTGACGATAAAGTTCTCTTTGGGGCCTCCAATCCATTGGAACGAGCTCAAAAAACAGTCTTAACTGTTCGGATTTTAGCTGTTTTGATTGCCGGAGGGATTTTGCTATCTTTGACCCATACGATTATCTTATAAGGGGAAAAATACCGAATTCAGGAGGTGGATATATGTATCAAAC
>JAGOHU010000207.1 GCA_017995975.1 Negativicutes bacterium | reverse complement strand
GGACAACCCCAAGCATGCAATAATTCTCGCAATTTTTGATTATCCAGCTCATCCCAAGCACTATACAGAAAGCGTCCTTCTCTACCAAAAGCTCGCAAAAAACCTTCTCGATCACAGTCATTGGTCACATTACAGCGACCCTTACCAGAAATCAAAATTTTTCTACCTAATTCTCTCATTTTTTCAATCAGTATGACAGATCCGCCCAGTTCACTCGCTCGGATTGCTGCTAATAACCCAGCAGCTCCACCACCAATAATAATAATTCGTTTTTTAGAATCCATCTAACACCTGCTCAAAAGTATCTAACAAACGGGGATGACCCGAAGCAATGAAAACTTCACCAGCTGCTTCGTGAAACGCCTCGACTTCATCGGTTTTAGTAAATAACAACCCTTCCTGCACATAGCTATCCAACAATCGCGGCAAGCCAGTCTTGGTCTGTACAGCTCGAAGCATTGTGTCTGGAACCCATATTTTTCGTTTTTCGATTTTAGTTTCTTCGATCGTCAGCTCCCAACCGCCCGGTATAGGAGGTAGTTGCTTCCCAGCCACCACATAGCCTTGTCCGTAACCAAAAAAACGTTCTTGATTCTCACTCCATCGGACTCGCCCTACTGGACAGCCGTTCTCTTCCCCATATTTTTTCAAGTAAGCCGGAAGCTCCATCCGAGAAACGATACTGGAGACCTGATCACTTTTCACTGCTTTATTTTCCACTTTATTTCCTCCTACTTAATCATTCGACGAGCTCCGAGATAGCGAGTCGCCCAATAGGACTCATCTAACTGACTAATCATAATTCCACGGCTTGAAGAGGCATGAATAAATTGACCGTTACCCACGTAAATCCCATTATGAGAAGGCCCCGGTTCGTAAGTCTCAAAAAAAACTACGTCCCCTTCTCGCAAATTACTTCGTCCTACAATCGTTCCCTGAAAAAATTGATAATCTGCTGTTCGTGGCAATTCATGACCTGCCTTTCTGAATATGTACTGAATATAGCCAGAACAGTCAAATCCTGCTGGAGTAGCCCCGCCAAATACATAAGGAACTCCCATATATTTTTTAGCTTCTTGAACAATCACATTGGCTTTCGGATTGATGGTAAAGCCACCACCTTGGGTTAAAATCCGTGGCTTCCCTCGGCCCCACAGGGATTCCCAAGTATTTTTATCAACAAATCCAGTCTCATCTAAGTTCTTATCTTTTTGAAAAGACTTGACTGCACGCTCGGTTTCATAAGAAAATTCTTCATCGACCCAGCGAATGTTGTAGCCCATCTTAACTAATTCTTGTTTCAAAATTTTTACTTTTGGATTTTTATCTTTAAGCTTTAATTGCTCATCATCTCGAAAATCACTCTGAACTTTTTTTGTATTTTTCGATACGACTTCCAGTCTTTCCCAAGTTCGTTTATCCACCACACCTGTAGCAGGGAGCTTTTCTTTCGTTTGAAACTCTTTAACCGCCCGCAAGGTTTCGTAGCCAAATTCTTGGTCAACCCAGAGAATTTCATAACCTAAGTTAACCAACATCTCTTCCGCTTTTTTCACTTGACTATCTTTATCTCTCACCTTTAATGGTAGCTTTGCTTCAGCAACCCAAGGAAAAATAAATAAAAGCATGCTTAATAATAAAATGATTTTTCCTGTTTGTTTCATCTTGCCGACCCCTTTTTCGAATCATCCATTCACTTTAATAAAATGAATCATTTGCCTCAACGCATCAGTAATAAAAGGAATATTTGCCTCAATGATTCGGCGAACTACTGCGATCAAAACAGCCAAAATCACTGTCGTACCAATGGCAAAACCAAGCCCTCGAGCAGCACCAATCAGAATATTAATCCAAATAAGCTTCCAAGGCTTCTGAAAGCTATCCACATAATCTGCTACCTTCATCGCCTCTAGTCGAGTAGAAATCCGCTCCAGACTACTTTGCAACTGTTTCAATTGTTTCGTTCTTTGACGATTTTCCTCGGTCAACTCTTTCCACTGAGCCAACTCTTTTCTATGATCGCTATCCACAGGTCCACCTCCCTCGTTCAGGCTACTATAAAAAATTCACTCCTTATTATACCATAAATGGTTTTCTCAAACTTGACATCCTTCAAGACCTTCTCCATACTAAAAATGATAATTCCATACTCTTAAAGGAGGGTATCTTTTGCTTGATTTTCTGACCCCTGTTTTCGAATGGATAAAAACCGGTGATATTTGGATGTTGGTTTTTATCAGTTTTAGTGAATCTTTTATCTCACCCATTTTACCCGACATTCTTCTCATCCCTCTTTCCTTAGCCCACCCAGAACGAGCCATCGAGTTTGCTTTGATCTGCACCGGTGCCAATATTGTAGGTGGCTATATCGGTTATGGGATCGGCTATTGGATTGGCCCACCAGCTATGCACCGATTTGTCTCTAAAAAGTATCAAGCTCGACTTAAAGAACTGGCACTAAAACGAGGTGGTTGGGCTATTTTTTTCGCAGCCATTCTACCGATTCCCTTTAAAATTGTTTCGATTTCTGCTGGCGCAATGAGAGTTCCTTTAAAAGTTTTCACCATTGCTGCAATCTTTGGACGAGCCAAACGCTTTATGCCAATCGGCATTATTCTCCATTTTTGGGGCCCAGAAATTTTAGAGCTTTGGAATGCTTATACTGCCGAATTTGCTTGGGGCTTCCTCGCTCTCGCCTTAATCGGCATCCTAGCCTATTGGGTACGTCGTAGTCCTCAGGAAAAAGACTAGAAATTCCACAAAAATACCCTTCCCACTCTTGGTCTGCACCCTAAAAGCGGGACAATAAAATAAAACCCTATCGTAAATTTAAAATTAAGCGGATAAAC
>JAGOHU010000057.1 GCA_017995975.1 Negativicutes bacterium | reverse complement strand
CTCCATACCAATCCGACCTAATCTTCGACCCGCCTCAATGGGAGAAATCGAAAATTTGGCTCTTTGATTCTCCACCAACCACTCTCCCGTCAAGTCGTGACAAATTGCTCTACCGGCTTCTAAAAAAGAGATATCTTGCTCCACTTGCATTTGGGCCGCCAAGACCGACCAAGTGGTCGCCGAGTGAGGAAAACGTCTCAAGCTAGCCCTTTCGGAATACCCTTTGTCAAAATAGTTCGCAAAATACCCCTTCAGCCCTCGCTCTTTGAGTTTCTTAAAAATACTAAATTTCAAAATTCGTTCCTGAATCGTTTTCGTAGGTAGCCCTGGCCAATGACGATCTAAAACTTTTGCAATATTTTGCCCAGTCAACAAAGTGGCTTGCCCAGTGGCGCTTTGAGGCAATCCAGCTACACCTAAGCAAGCATCCAAAGCCCCTAACGAAGCATCCATTTCTTGCCCTATTGCTGCCAGTGTAAGAGGATGACCTCCTAAAAGCTTACGCAAAGTAGGCATTGAAGCCGAGACCAGAGGGTTGGCAACATGATTTTCCCCTAATCCTACTCCATCGATAAAAAAAAGAAGAATGCCCTCAGGCATTCTCGTTACTGGTAATTGGCTCATCATTAATCTCCCTGCACCTTTTGATATAAAACTCCACCAGTTAACTCTCTGATTTCGGGGGTTAACTTTTTTATATCTTCCACTCGAAAGTCGGGTGCTTCTTTTTCTATTTTTTCATAGGCTTCTGCCAAAGATTCGGCAATCACGCCGATCTCTGCATGGGTATAGAAGTCTTGGTGAATAACAGGCTCATTCATCATGCTATAGCTGTGAAATTTGCGATAATGACGCCAGATATAAAGCTTCACTTAGACTGCTCACTTTCCCAAGTCCGAAATCCAGAAATTTCTAACTGTAACCGAGAAAGAATATAACCGAAAATAGCTAGATCATCAATGAAACCAATTGTTCCTAAGAAGTCAGGGACTAGATCAAAAGGGGAGATAAAGTATAGTAGGCCCGCAACAATGGTTAGAATACTTTTTTTACTCACCTTGCGATAAGAACCAGTCAGCCAAGAGCGAACCAGCCTAATCAAGAGAGGGATATCCTGAAGTACCGACGCAGCTCCGCCAACTCTTTTTGAAATAACTTCGCCCAAATACTTCTGAGATTTATCCAACAATCGATTCAATAAGGTAGGTTTTTCTAAGTATTCATTTGCTACTTGATAATATCCTTCCAAAGCCTTACCACTAGAAATTTGCTGTTTCCAACTTCTTCTTTTCCACATCGCTCTGCACCTCTTTCATTATTCTGGTTGGTCATTTTCGTTACTAATCCAAATTCCTAAGCTCTCCAACAATTCTGTGCCTTTTTGTTTGGTTTGAAGCCGAGCTCTCCCTTTTTCTACTAGGCCCTTTTCTACTTCGATCAATTCAAGAATACTTTTTCCATCAATGATTGGCTTAGAAAGCGAACTCTTCCAAATACTACGACGAAAATCTACTCGAAAAAGTTCGCCACTCCCCTCTTGAGCAATTCGTACAGAAGTTCCAAAATCGACTTGATACCATTTATACAGAAATTGAATTCCAAATTTTTTCAAAACCCACGAAAGAGTCTTACCCTTACAATTTCCACCCTCATGAGTATGATCTTTAAAGTGTAAAACAAGAGCTGATTCTTTTAAGTTGTGAACCAGCGAAACCATCTCGCAATCAATGATAAAATCTCCGTAACTATGAAATCGTAAAATCAACTTGAGTTGATCATTGGCTAAACAAGCAATTCCAAAAAAGAAAAAATCTTCTTTCGGGTCTGCAATTTTTCCTAAATAGCGATTCCAGATTGATTCTTTTACAATCACATCACCATATAACAGACCACTCATTGTCTGAGGTGCCCAAAATTCATCCACTAAAAAACTACCTTCTTTTAAAATAGCTCCACTGGCAGACCAGTTTGGAAAAGTTTCTGCAATTTTCATCAATGCTTTCTTTAAAAAGCGATCACTCCATGAAGTTGCCATGCTTTCTCTCCCACCTACTTTTTATTTCTGCACTCATTGTAACAGAAATCTTTATTTCCGACTTCCTTTTATCACAAATTGTATCAAGGTCAAAAAAGGAAAACCCTTATAAAAATCGAATTTTCATAAGTATTGTACTTTATTTTATTTTGAAAAATCTACTTTTGAAAGGGGCCCCCTATGGACACAAGAATTCAGCAATTAGCAAAAAATCTGATAAAAAATTCGGTTCGCCTGCAAAAGGGTGAGCACTTACTTATTGAAGTCAATGACACCGGAAAAGAGCTGGCAAAAGCCCTTATGGAAGAAGCTTATCTGGTAGGAGGAAAGCCTTTTCTCTGGGTAAAAGACCAAGACCTGATGCGAACTTTTCTTATGGGAGCTGATCAAAAGCAAATTGACGTGATGGGTCAATGGGAAGCCAATCTGATGGAAAAAATGCAGGCCTACATCGCCATTCGAGGCAATGACAATCCATCAGACCTTTCAGATATCCCCGCAGAGGCTAAGAAAAACTTCCAGACTTACTGGAGCCGAGTAGTCCATACAGACCTGCGACTAGCCAATACCAAATGGTGCGTCCTCCGGTGGCCAAACCCGACTATGGCTAGTCATGCAAAAATGTCGACTCAAGGCTTTGAAGATTTTTACTTTGATGTTTGTACCTTAGATTACCAAAAATTAGAACAAGCCGAGCTCCCTTTAAAAGCCCTTTTCGACCGTACCAAAGAAGTCGAAATCATCGGGCCAGGTACCCATCTCAAATTCTCAATCGAAAATATCCCGACCGTCATGTCCTATGGGCTACGAAATGTGCCGGACGGAGAAGTCTTCACGGCTCCAGTCAAGGACTCAGTCGAAGGAAAAATCACCTATAATACGCCTTCGATTTACCAAGGAGTGGTGCACGAAAATGTGACTCTTGAATTTTCAAAAGGAAAAATTGTCAAAGCCACTTCCAATCAGAGTAAACATTTAGAAGAAATTTTCACTACCGATGAAGGGGCCTCTTTTATCGGTGAATTTGCCATCGGAGTAAATCCAAAAATCAAGCAACCGATGGGAGATATCTTATTTGACGAAAAAATTACCGGAAGTTTTCACTTCACTCCAGGCAACGCTTATCTTACTGCGGACAACGGCAATCGTTCTTCGATTCACTGGGATTTAGTCTGTATCCAAACCCCCGAATTCGGAGGTGGTGAAATCCGCTTCGATGGGGTCACCATCCGAAAAGATGGACGTTTTGTCTTGCCTGAATTAGAGCCACTCAATCCAGAAAACTGGTAAACCATATAATAAAGGAGTTTTTTATCATGATTCATCCAAATCAACAATTAGCCTATAACTTAATTAACTACTCGGTCAAATTACAAGCAGGCGAGAAAATCCTGATTGAAGTTAGCGATAGTGGGCGGGAATTAGCCGAATATTTAGTTGAAGAAGTCTATAAAGTGGGCGGAGTGCCCCATGTAATCGTAAAAGACGCAGCCATCCAAAGACAACTTCTGCTTGGAGCGACCGAAGAACAAATGAGCCGCATGGGCCGCATGGAATCAATGCTTATGAGTGAAATGGACGCCTATATCGGCTATCGAGGGGCAGCGAACTTACTTGAGAACGTCGATGTGCCGGCCGAGAAGCAAGCATTACAACAGCTTTACTGGAGCAAACCGGTTCATATGGAAATTCGAGTACCAAAAACTCGCTGGTGTGTCCTTCGCTACCCAAGCCCAGCTCTGGCTCAAGCAGCTCAAATGTCGACTCGAGGCTACCAAGACTTTTTCTACCGAGTCTGTACGTTAGATTACGGAAAAATGGCAGAAGCAGTAAAGCCTTTGAAAGAGTTAATGGAAAGAACCGACAAAGTCCACATCACTGGCCCGGGTACAGACCTACGATTTTCCATAAAAGGAATCCCTGCAGTACCCTGCTGTGGCGAAATGAATATTCCTGATGGGGAAATCTATACGGCCCCCGTAAAAGATTCGGTAGAAGGCCATATCACCTACTCGATTCCTTCGATCTACCAAAGTGTACGCCACCAAAATGTAAGGCTCGAATTTGAAAAAGGAAAAATTGTAAAATCCGATGGCAGTCATCCAGAACTATTGGAAAAAATCTTCAATACCGATGAAGGAGCTCGCTACATTGGTGAATTTGCCATTGGCTTTAACCCTTGGGTCACCCAATGTACCGACGATATCCTCTTTGATGAAAAAATGGTTGGAAGCATTCATTTCACTCCGGGAAACGCCTATGATGATGCGGACAATGGTAACCGTTCGGCAGTCCACTGGGACTTGGTAAATGCCCAAAGTCCCGAATTTGGCGGAGGCGATATCTACTTTGACCATGTGCTCATCCGTAAAGACGGCCGTTTTGTTTTACCCGAGCTGGAATGCTTAAATCCGGAAAATCTAAAATAAAAAAGGACGTGATGAAATGGAGTTTAATTTTCCTCAAAATATCCCGATTTCCGAGAACCTTAGACTCCGCTCATTCACCCCCAAAGACTATATTTCTCTTTGGATCTTGATTGAGAAAAATCGTTCTTATCTGGAAAAATGGCTCCCTTGGGTGGACACAACCACCCAACCGGAGCACTCATTGCACTTTATCATGGGCACCATTCTCTGTGCTCGCAAAGGGAAAGAAGTCCATTGGGGAATTTATGAAGCTGATCTCCTCATTGGTCTGATCGGAGCCCACCATCTGGACTGGAAAGATTCTCATGGAATGATTGGCTACTGGCTAGATGAAGACCAGCAAGGAAAAGGAATTATCACCTCAGCAGTCCAAGCATTGCTACCGATTTTCCATCAGGAATTAGGCTTGAAAACCGTAGAAATCCGAGCCTCTACCTTAAATAAACCTAGCAACCAAGTCGCAATTCGAGCCGGATTTAGCTACATCGAAACATTGCCAAAATCAGATCAAGTCCAAGATATCTGGCATGATTTAAACGTTTATCAGCATACCATTGAATCAAAGGAGGAATCTCAGTGATCCAGAATTTTCAAAAAAAATCGTTACTTGCCACGTTTTTATTTCTTCTTGTTTTTACCGGAACCAGCTTGGCCCAAGCGAGTACCGAATTCAATTTCACCCCAGGCTGGCAGCAGGGAGACGAAGCTATTTATCAAAACGAAACCACCTTGCAGATTGATAGTAAAGAATTCCCTCTCTACTCAGGACAATGGTCAAAAATCAATCAGGATAAGCATTTTCAAATCCTAGGAGTCTCAAAAAAATCGACTCGTATCGAAAAAAAGGCCCTAAATGGGACTTTCTCATCTCCGATGCTCTCTTCTCTCTCTCTGCCCTCTGAACATAAAAATAAAATAACTTCCTATTTAGGAGAACTTTCTGGAATTCTGTCTTCTCAGCGAGAGGATTACGAAATCAACTCAGAAGGTAAATTAATCCGAATCCACAATGGGCAGGAGCAATTAGAGAACTTAGATAAGATCATTGATTTGATTGGAAGCTACTTACCTCCTACCAAAGACGGATCGGAACAACTAGAAACGATCAAAAAAAGCTATCGAACAAATTTCAAAGCCAAGGTCAATCCACCTCTTGATCAATTCGGAGCCCATAATTCTCTCATTTACAATAAAAACTTCATCATCGGCACTACCACTCACGATACTACTGACTTAGATTTACCTAAAAATCCTACCAATGGAGCAAAGGGAATCAAACTGTCGATTCCGAAAGAAGTCCGAGTTGAAAGAACTCCTCGAGGGGTCCTAGTCACCGAAATCCATCGACTGGATAACGAGTGGACTGGTGAAGCTATGAAGGAAATCATCCGCTGGACCGATCCAAAAAAATCCGACCAATTAATTTCTAGCTGGAATGCTCTAAAAATGCTTGGTGTTTCTGCCTATTCGGACACAACAGTCACCACCACTTACCTTTTTGGTACCAATAGCCAATGGCCTGAAGAGATGATCCAGAAAATCGAGTGGGATTTTAAAACAGATATTCGAGCAATCAAAAAAGCGAGTGCAAAAGAAATGGCATTCCTTCCAGACACTCTTACCCTAAAAACGACAATCCAAACCACGTCGAAATTAAAACAAACCGAATCCCATGATGACACTTCCCCAGAAACAGAAATCATACCAGATGATGAAGAATAGAAAATAAAGAGAAATTCCTTTTAAAGTAAAAATCACCTATACCGTTAAAAAAGTTCATAGCCTGGATAGAAATGGGGGATAATAATGAAATTCCGGATCACTTCCGCCCTAGTTGGCTGCTGGATTTTTTTGTCGTCAGTGGCCCAAGCAGAAAGCTTTACTTACCAACCGGATTGGCAAAAAGGCGACACAGTCCGTTACGAAACCACTGGAAATTTCCAATACAAAATGGCAAACTTTCCGATCCTCGAAAGAGTAAATTCTCAGGTCTTCAGCTTTCGCATCACCACTCGCCATCAAGTGATTGCAAAAACTGACGAATTCATAGAATTTGCCGTTTCGATTGAGAAATATGAGTTTGATTCTCCAGTGATCGACCTGCTCGTTCCAAATTGGCGAACCGAAATCCCACGGCTCTGGAAGATCGATGTAGTAGGGCTCGAAAAATTAATCTGTACTACCGATGGGCTTTTTTCTTACCAAATGGATTCGGATGGAGAGATTATTAAATTCACTCAGCTCGAAAAATGGAACTCTTTTTATAATCAATATTTGAAATTTATCGACCCCGAAAAGAAACATCCTCGGGTAACAAAAAAGACCGAGGCTTCGGCTCTCAAATATCTAGATCGTCAATTCAATCACTCAGCTCCTTATGCGATTTATTTCGGTTTTCATGAAAGACAATTTTTCAAGCAGCCTTTCGAGCTCGCTCAATTGAGCCCAACCGAGCTCACCTATCGAAATGGGCAAACTCGCCTTGTTCTGTCAGGTACCACTCAAGCCACAAAAGAGAATCAACAAGTGACCATCCAGTCAACCTATCCTTTTTCCGATCAGCTCATTCAAGTAAATTCTAATCCCTCGAATTACTATAGTTATTCGAACGCAATCTATATCGGTAACATGACTTCTGGAAATCCCCTGGGACTAGCACGATTTGCCGAAATGCCCAACCTAAAAGGATTTTCTTTCGAAGGAAATCTAACTTCTACCTTCAAATTCAATACCACCGAAAGCTTCCCTACCTTCTTGTCCCATCAAATTGATTTCTCTGGAAATTTACACCCAGACCAATTCTCAATAGTTCAAACTCGTTCAAAAACCCCAGTTCCTTTCCAAGGTAGCTTCTCTTTGGTTTCTACAAAATTGTCTGAATCTCAAAACAGAGGAGGAAAATAATATGAAAAATAAAGTAGTCCTCTTTTTCCTTCTCGCTTTTTTCAGTCTTTCCTCTTCCCTCGGGTTTGCAGAAACCTTTACTTACAATCCCCAATGGAAAGTCAACGACTCTTACGACTATCAAACTAATTTCTCTTTTGAATTCTCCCCGAAAGGGTCCGATGCAGCTGAAAAACCTGTCTATGGAGAACTAAAACTCCAACTTCGATATCAGGTCGTGCAAGTCACTCCAGATTACACGGAATTTGCTATAAAAGTGGAATCTGTCGACGGTTTAATTCGAAAAGAAGGGGTTACACTCACTCTGGCAGACTCACTTCGCATTCTCTCGGAAAAAGATCAAAAAAGATATCAAGAATTTCTTAAGCTAATTACTTCGAAAAATTTAGTTCATTACAAAATGGATCCTAAAGGAGCCATTTTAGAATTTACCCATTTACCCGAGTTGACCGACTTGGGAATTGACCTAGCCGCTCTTTCGGATAAAACATTCAAAAAGTCGAAAGATTTCGAAAAAAATCGTTACTTCATTCAGGTGATTCTCAATATCGTTTTAAATCACAACCTCTACCTGAATACCACTTTTTCCCCAGATTTCGGTCCCCATAGTAGCCGTTATTTGCTTAGAGAGTACCCACTCAACCAGGTGACGCCAGATTCATTAGTTTATCACCATAAAGGGGTCGGCTTCTTTATGCCTCAACCTTTCACAGTCGAACTACTAGGCACTACCTCGGTCAGCCAAAATGAACAAGCAACGATCTTGAGCTCTACTCACCCTTACACAAAAAAAGAACTTCTCCAAATTGGGCAAACCATTTTGGATCATACTCTCCTTTCGGATAAGGATCGGATGCAAATGGACAAGATCATTCAAACCATTCTCAAAAGCCCCTACATCCAGATAAACGGGGCCATCAAACACCAAATGACTGTACTCAATAAGGAATCTCTCGCCAACTCGTCTCACTCCCAATGGGAATATAGTCTCAAAGCGCCAAAAAGTCTCATTTGGAGTTCTTTAGACCAAGTTACCGACCAAACCCCTATGCAAGATTACCAAATCATATTTAAGGCCGAATCTACCCGTATTAAGTAGCAACTAATAAACCAAAGGAGGATCACTATGACTAGCTATTTTAAAACGATTGATTTGTCCCGTTTTTGGGATGACTCGGACTATTATAAGGAAAATTGTACCGAACCAGTCCCAACGCCAGAACTGATCCAATCAATTGAAGAAGAATTAGGCTATAAATTACCCACTTCTTATATGGAACTGATGAAATCTCGCAATGGGGGAGCTCCTAAAAACACTGCTTTCCCAACTACAGAAGCCACTTCGTGGGCAGAAGACCATATCGCCATCAGTAGCATTTCCAGTATCGGTAGAGACAAAATGTATTCTCTTTGCGGAGAGTTAGGTAGCCAATTTATGATTGATGAATGGGGCTATCCAGCCATAGGAATCGTTATCTGCGGTTGTCCTTCCGCAGGTCACGATGTGGTGATGCTTGATTATCGAAACTGTGGTAGCCAAGGTGAACCCGAAGTTATTCATGTGAATCAAGAAGATGATTATAAAATTACTTTTCTAGCGACAAATTTTGAAGAATTTATTTTAGGCCTAAAAAATGATGACGAGTTTGAACTTGAGTAATTGAATTTTTCCACTAAAAAAAGATCGAGAATTCCAAATTGGAATTCTCGATCTTTTATTTTTTCCATTTTTCAAACAAGGGTCGAAAGAATATCTCGGCTTGTTTCCCCATTGTTTGATCTCCTTACGAACTAGTATGGCAAGCGT
>JAGOHU010000056.1 GCA_017995975.1 Negativicutes bacterium | reverse complement strand
GCTTAGGATCACGAAAAGCTGAATTGGTTAATATGACTGAACTTGCTGGATATATGCGTTTAGAATTTATTATTCCGGCTCGAGGATTGATCGGATTTCGTTCAGAATTTTTAACAAGCACTCGAGGAAACGGAGTTATGAATCATTTATTTCATGGCTATGCTCCTCACAAAGGAGAAATGCCAGGACGTACTCGAGGCTCATTAGTAGCTTTTGAAGCTGGCGAAACAAGCGCTTACGGTTTGTTTGGACTCCAAGACCGGGGAATTCTCTTTTTAGATGCAGGAATTGCAGTCTATGAGGGGATGATCGTAGGAGAAAATACTCGGGATAGTGATATGGATGTAAATCCATGCAAACGAAAACAAATCACCAATATGCGTGCAAGTGGTACAGACGAAGCTTTGCGTTTAGAAACACCTAGAACTCTTTCTTTAGAACAATCTCTTGAGTTTATTGCAAATGATGAGCTTGTAGAAGTTACTCCGAAAGCAATTCGTTTGCGTAAAGCGATTTTGAATAAACACGATCGTGCTAAAGCTAAGAAAACAAAAGATTTATATTAAAATAGAGGAATTAATCAGTAGATGTCTAATCTTAGTAGATAAGAGAGAAGTTTTATCTAAGGAGATCAAAAGATATGGAAAAAAAGAGCTTTTATATTGGATTTCCAAAATCTTATGATGAAATTCGTTATTATGCCTCTGAGCTGATAGAAGGGCGAGCAGTAATTATCAATATGAGTGGGCTCTCAGCTAAAGATCAGGAAAAATATAGAATTTATATGTCTGGATTCATTTTTGCTGTGCAAGGAAAAATGGAAGAAATCTCAAGTGATGTTCTACTAGTTGTTCCTTCAACAGTAGTTCTTACAAGCGACACTTTTATCCAAGAAGGATTACCCTTTGATTAACATATACTATTTGATAAGGTAAGCATTTATTGCTTGCCTTATCTTTTTATTCTGGAGGTGAGATATTTATGAGTTTTGTTCATTTACATAATCATAGTGAATACAGTTTGTTGGATGGAGCAAGTCGGATCAAAGACTTGATCCGAACTGCCAAAAAGAATAACATGCCTGCAATTGCTTTGACAGACCATGGGGTCTTATATGGAGCTGTAGAGTTCTATAAAGAAGCGATAAAAGAAGGAATTAAGCCGATATTGGGTTGCGAGGTTTATGTGGCCCCACGAAGCCGCTTCGATAAAAATGGACGGGATCGAGATGAAGAGAATGCTTATCATTTGATCTTGTTAGCCGAAAATCAAGAAGGGTGGGCGAATTTAATCCAGCTTGTTTCTAAAGGGCACTTGGAAGGATTTTATTATAAACCTCGGGTTGATAAAGAATTATTACGGGAATATAGCGGTGGTTTAATTGCTTTAAGTGCTTGCTTAGCCGGTGAGATTCCTTGTTTATATATGCGTGGTGATTATGAGGGAGCCGAAAAGGCCCTCGATGAATATCTCGATATTTTTGGGAAAGACCACTTTTTTCTTGAAGTACAGGACCATGGACTGAGCATTCAAAAGGAAGTCAACCAATTCATATTTGAATTGGCCCATAAAAAGGAAGTATCCGTAGTTGCAACAAATGATACTCACTACATTTCTCACACTGATGCGAAGGCCCAAGATGCTTTAATGTGTATTCAGATGCAGAAAGACCTTCATGATACAAACCGGATGAAGTTTCCATCTGACGAATTTTACTTAAAGAAAGCAGATGAGATGAGGGGACTTTTTCCAGGACATTCAGAAGTAATAACAAATACTCTTCAAATTGCAGAGCGCTGTAATGTGGAAATAGAATTTGGTAATCATCTTTTACCTAAATTTCCCGTTCCAGAAAATAAATCTGCTTCGGGTTATCTAAAAGAATTGTGCGAAAGTGCTTTATCTATTAGATATACTACAATAACTGATTTTCATAAAAATAGATTGGAACATGAACTCAAGGTAATTAATGAAATGGGTTTCTCTAGTTACTTTCTTATTGTTTGGGACTTTGTTCGATTTGCTAAAACAAAAGATATTCCCGTCGGCCCTGGACGAGGATCCGCAGCCGGGAGTATTGTTGCATATCTTTTAGGTATTACCAATGTAGATCCGATTGAATATGAGTTGCTTTTCGAAAGATTTTTAAATCCTGAACGAATTACGATGCCTGATATCGATATTGATTTTTGTTATGAACGACGTGGCGAAATTATTGAATATGTGATTCATAAATACGGCAAGGGTCGGGTTGCTCAAATTATTACTTTTGGGACCCTTGCGGCTCGTGCAGCAGTTCGAGACGTGGGGCGGGTTCTGGGCATGAGTTATGGAGATGTGGATCGGATTGCAAAGTTGATTCCCCGAGAATTGGGAATTACCTTAGATAAGTCATTGCTACAATCAAAAGAATTAAAAGATTTATATGATCAAAATAACGAAGTACAGCAATTAATGGACCTTGCGATATCAATTGAAGGAATGCCACGAAATGCTTCTACCCACGCAGCAGGGGTTGTAATCACCCCTCATGAGTTAACCCATTATGTGCCGCTTCAAAATTCCTCTGAGGGCTGGGTCACTACCCAGTGGGATAAAGATCGAGTTGAAGAACTAGGCCTATTAAAAATGGATTTACTTGGATTAACCACATTAACAATTATTCAAAATACCTTGAGGCAAATTGAATTTCGAACTGGCGAAAAAATTGATATTGATCAAATCCCAAAATCAGATGGATTAGTGGCTCAAATGTTTCAGCAGGGAAAAACTGCTGGTATTTTTCAAATGGAATCAGCAGGAATGACCGAGCTGGTAAGACAAATTGCTCCTAAGAGTTTTGAAGAACTAATTCCTCTTGTAGCTCTTTTTCGACCTGGTCCGCTCGGAAGTGGAATGGTAGACGATTTTATTGAACGAAAACATGGGCGTAAGGAGATATCTTATGCCCACCCAGATTTAGAAGAAATACTTAGCGACACCTTTGGTGTTATTTTGTACCAAGAGCAAGTAATGAAGATTGCTTCTACAATGGCAGGCTTCAGCTTAGGTGAGGCTGATTTATTGCGCCGTGCAATGAGTAAGAAGAAAGCAGAAGTGATCGCTTCTGAAAGGGTTCATTTTGTTGAAGGTGCTCTAAAGAAAGGGTATCAAAAAGAACTAGCAGAGAGTATTTTTGATTTAATTTCTCACTTTGCAGATTATGGCTTCAATAAATCCCATAGTGCTCCCTATGCACTTTTAGCCTATCAAACAGCCTGGCTTAAAGCTCATCATCCAGCTGAGTTTATGGCATCTATTTTAAGTAATTCCCTACGTGCTACTGATAAAATGAGCTATTATATGGATGTTTGTCGCCAGATGGGTTTGAAAATTTTACCTCCTGATATCCATATTAGTCGAGACAGTTTTCAAGTAGATCAGTCCGGCAATATCCGTTTTGGATTGGCAGCAGTAAAAAATATTGGTGAAACAGCCATTCAAAACATTGTGAAAGAACGGGCAAATGGTAATTTTTCTTCTTTTTCAGACTTTTGTAATCGAGTAGATACACGAGTTGTTAATAAAAGAGTGATTGAAAATCTGGCCAAATCGGGAGCATTAGATTGTTTCGATTTAAAACGAACCCAATTACTCGCAATTCTAGACTCGGCGATTGATCAATCTACTCGTAAACAAAAAGATAGTGCGGCCGGATTTATGGATTTATTCACTCTTGAAGATCAACAGATGGAATACACAGAAATTATTGTCCCTGATATTTCGGAAGCTCCAAAAGAAGAATTGATGGCTTGGGAGAAAGAACTTACGGGTTTTTATGTATCTCATCACCCTTTGGATACATTTAAAGAACAACTGGAACTCTTAACAGGCATCACTTATTTATCTGGAGAGGATAAAAGTTGGGCGGGAGTTGGGGGGATTATTTTAGATTCCAAACGCATAACCACTCAAAAGGGCGAACAAATGTGCTTTTTGACTTTAGAAGATTACACTTCTGCGATCGAGGTTGTCATTTTTCCGAAAATATTTGAACGATATGGAAAGTATATTTTTCCTGAATCTAAAATCGTTATCTTTGGGAAACTTCAAATTGAAGATGAGAAAGCACCTAAAATAATTGCTCATTCTCTTTACCCATTAGGAGAAGTTCAAGTAGGGTTATGTCTTGAGCTTAGTGGAAAAAATGAAGGTGAACTAAATGTAAATAGAATACAAACTGTTTTGAGAAAATATTCGGGAAAAATGCCTGTTTTTTTAAAAATTAAAAGTCAAAATAAAACAATAAAAGCTTTTGAAGAACTTTGGATAAATCCTACAGACAAATTTTTCTCTGAAATAATAAAAATCATTCCTGAAAATCAAATAATTTTTTTCAATTATTAATGTTATAGTGTAGAAGTTTCGAGACTACTCTGTACACAAAAGTTTTTTTGTTGTAAACTTAAAGGGAAGTTTTTTGAATTTTGAAAAACTATCCTTTTTTTTTGCCACAAGAATAAAGAAGGGGTAGTCGAAGAAAATTTATTAATATTATTTGTAGAAAAGGAGGAATTTTAATGACAGAAGTTGTAATTGTAAGTGCAGTTAGAACAGCACTCGGAAGCTTCAATGGCTCATTGGCAAATGTGCCTGCAGTTGAATTGGGAAGCATTGTTATCAAGGAAGCCTTGAATCGTGCTGGAGTAGCACCAGACCAAGTAGATGAAGTTATTTTTGGTAATGTACTTCAAGCAGGTCTTGGACAAAATCCCGCTAGACAAGCTTCAATTCTTGCAGGAATCCCAGAAAGTGTACCAGCTATTTCGATCAATAAAGTTTGTGGCTCTGGACTGCGAACTGTTGCTTTTGCAGCTCAATCCATTATCTCTGGAGATAATGATATTGTTGTTGCTGGTGGAATGGAAAATATGAGTATGGCACCATTTTTACTTGATAAAGCACGTTGGGGTTATCGAATGGGCGATGGCAAATTAGTGGATAGCATGATCCAAGATGGCCTTTGGGACGCATTTAATAATTATCATATGGGAATTACTGCCGAGAATGTGGCTGAAAAATATGGAATTACTCGGGAAGATCAAGATGCTTTTTCGTTGAATTCTCAGCAAAAAGCAAATTTAGCAATTGAAAAAGGTCTTTTCAAGGAAGAAATCGTACCTGTGCTTATTAAAGGTAGAAAAGGGGATACGATTTTTGATACCGATGAATTTCCTAAGAAAGATTCTTCTGCTGAAGGCTTAGCAAAATTAAAACCGGCTTTCAAAAAAGATGGAACTGTCACAGCAGGAAATGCTTCTGGGATTAATGATGGAGCTGCAGCTTTTGTGATGATGTCTACTGAAAAAGCAAAAGAATTAGGGCTCAAACCAATGGCCAAAGTTCTCGCCAATGCAAGTGCTGGAGTTGATCCTAAGATTATGGGAATCGGCCCCATCCCTGCAAGTCAAAAAGCTTTGAAAAAAGCTAACCTGACTATTGATGATCTTGATCTAATTGAGGCAAATGAAGCTTTTGCAGCTCAAGCAATTGCAGTTGGAAAAGAGCTTAAGATTGATCCTTCTAAATTAAATATCACTGGTGGAGCTGTTGCTCTGGGACACCCAATTGGTGCAAGTGGGGCTCGTATTTTAGTAACTCTTCTTCATGGTTTGAAAAGAGAAAAGAAAAAATATGGATTGGCTACCCTCTGTATCGGTGGGGGACAAGGAACTGCAACGATCGTCGAATCTCTAGATTAGTATAATCATTATCTGCCATATATAATGTGGCAGATAATATTATATAAATGAATGATAAAAATTTCACAAAATATAAGGAGGCAAAAAAATGAATTTTAAATTAACAGAAGAACAACTTCAAATTCAAAAAATGGTAAAGGATTTTTCAGTGCAAGAGTTAGAGCCGTCTGTCCACGATCGTGATCAAGCTAGCAAATTTGATCGTAATCTTTATAATAAAATGGCAGATCAAGGCTTTACAGGTATCTACTTTGAAGAAAAATATGGTGGTGCCGAAATGGACTACACTAGCTATATTTTAGCAATTGAAGAAATGTCCAAAGTGGATGATGGTATGGCAATTTCACTTTCTGCAACTGTGTCTCTTTGTGCAGCTCCAATCCATGAATATGGTACAGAAGAGCAAAAAGCCAAATATCTCACTCCATTAGCTGAGGGAAGCAAAATGGGAGCTTTTGGATTGACTGAGCCGAATGCTGGTACCGATGCAGGAGGACAACAGACTGTTGCTGTACTCGAAGGGGATCATTATGTACTTAATGGAAGCAAAATTTTTATCACTAATGGTAGTGAAGCAGAAATTAATATCATTTTTGCAATGACTGATAAATCTCGTGGTGCTCGTGGTATCACAGCATTTATTGTTGAAAAAGGCACTCCAGGTTTTAGCATTGGTGCAAAAGAAGATAAACTGGGAATTCGTACTTCCATAACAACTGAGTTAATTTTCCAAGATTGCAAAATTCCAGTAGAAAACCGTCTTGGTAAAGAAGGCGAAGGGTTCAAAATTGCAATGAAAACTTTGGATGGGGGTCGAATTGGAGTAGCTGCTCAAGCTTTAGGGATTGCAACTGCTGCATTAGATCATGCAATTCGTTATTCAAAAGAGCGTCAACAATTTGGAAAACCGATCAGTGCTTTTCAAGCAATTTCTTTCATGATGGCTGATATGGCTATGAAAATTGATGCTGCTCGTCTATTAGTTTATCGGGCTGCTTGGCTAAAAGAAACAGGTCAAGAATATGGTACAGAAGCTGCAATGGCAAAATGTTTTGCTTCTGATGTAGCGATGGAAGTAACTACTGACGCGATTCAAATCTTTGGTGGTTATGGTTATTCCAAAGAGTATCCAGTTGAGCGATTGATGAGAAATGCTAAAATTACTCAAATTTATGAAGGAACTAACCAGGTACAACGTATGGTTATTTCTGGAGCTATTTTACGATAAGGGGAGAAAAAGAAAAGATGAATATTATTGTTTGTGTAAAGCAGGTTCCTGATACAGCAGAAGTAAAAATGAATCCAGAGACCAATACGATTATTCGTTCTGGTGTCCCAAATATTGTAAATCCTGACGATAAACATGCGGTTGAAGCAGCTCTTAAGCTTAGAGAAGCTCATGGCGGAAAAGTGACCATTTTGACAATGGGACCTCCACAAGCCAAAGATGCAATCAAAGAATGCCTTGCAATGGGAGCTGACGAAGGAATTTTACTCAGCGATATGGCTTTTGGTGGTTCTGATGCCTTGGCTACTAGTTTTGCATTGGCTTCTGGAATTCGTAAACTTGGCGAATTTGATTTGATCCTATGCGGAAAACAGGCAATTGATGGGGATACAGCTCAAGTCGGACCTGAGCTTGCTGAGCACCTTGGAATTCCTCAAATTACTTATGCTTGTGAAATTTTTGCTGAAGGAAATACTCTAACAGTGAAACGTGAGTTAGATGATACTTATGAAATTGTTGAAGTCCAACTTCCTGCGCTAGTCACAGCAGTAAAAAATCTTAATGAACCTCGTTTTCCAACAGTAAAAGGTACAATGAAAGCTAATCGTACTGAAATTCCTACTCTTACCGCAGCCGACCTTGGTGTTCCTGCAGAGCAATTAGGATTAAAAGGTTCTCCTACCCAAGTTCGTAGAGTATTTGCTCCTCCTGTAAATGCTAGTGGGGTAATGGTTTCTGCCGATACAGTAAAAGAAACTGCAGAGCTTCTAACTAGTAAATTAATCGATGCGAAAATCATTTAAGGAGGATTAGATTGTGAATAAGAATATTTGGGTATATTTAGAACAAACTGATGGTGTTTTAAAAAGTGTTGGGATCGAACTTTTAGGACAAGCTCGTATACTTGCAGATGGACTGAGTCAAAAAGTCGGAGCAGTTATTATCGGAAGCAACGGGAAAGCTCTTGCTCAAGATGCTTTCGAATATGGGGCAGATATTGTTTATTATACTGAAGCCGCCGAATTAGATCAGTACAATACCGATGGCTATACAACTGCATTTTGTAATGCAATTAAAGCTCATCCTCCAATTGCAATACTGATTGGAGCTAGCCCAAATGGACGTGACTTAGGTCCCCGCATTGCTGGTCGAATGGAAACAGGCCTTTGTGCAGACTGTACAGAGCTTGGAATTGATGAAGCGACTAATCTAATTGCTTGGACTCGTCCTGCAATGGGTGGGAATATTATGGCAACCATTCTTTGCCCCAAACATTTCCCCCAAATGGGTACTGTACGTCCCAATGTATTTAAAAAACCAGAACGTCAATCTGGAAGAACAGGTGAGCTTGTTGAAATTGCTCTTGGCACAGCAGACATTCGTACAAAAATTTTAGAAATTATTGCTCGAGGTGACTCTGGAGTCAATATTGAAGATGCTGAAATCATTGTTGCAGGCGGCCGAGGAATGCAAAACGAAACCAACTTCAAATTAATTGAAGAATTAGCAGCAGTGTTAGGTGGAACTGTGGGAGTTTCTCGAGCTGTTGTTGAAGCTGGCTGGAAGCCTGTTCAACATCAAGTTGGACAAACTGGTAAAACTGTAGCACCAAAAATTTATTTTGCATTTGGTATCTCAGGAGCAATCCAACATCTGGCTGGAATGACTTCAGCAGATAAAATTATTGCTGTTAATAAAGACCCAGATGCACCGATTTTTAAAGTTGCTGATTATAGTGTTGTAGCTGATGCAATGGAATTTATTCCAGCATTTATCAGTTCGATTAAAACACAAAAAGCATAATTACTTGCTTAAGATGGATATGAAAGGGTGAGATATATGGCTGAGAATATCCGCTGGGAAGTAGAACAGGGTATAGGTACTCTAACAATCCAACGTCCCAAGGCCCTGAATGCACTTAATGCTGAAACAATGATGGAAATCGAAGCAGTGGTGGACCAAGTGGCAAATGATGATTCTATCCGTGTAGTAATTATTACAGGAGATGGTGAA
Source organism: Negativicutes bacterium (assembly GCA_017995975.1). Lineage (GTDB taxonomy): Bacteria > Bacillota > Negativicutes > JAGOZY01 > JAGOZY01 > JAGOHU01. The sequence continues at coordinate 202 of JAGOHU010000056.1, read as the reverse complement.
AAAGCATTTGTTGCTGGCGCAGATATTGCTTATATGGCTAATATGACTGCAATTGAAGGCAGAAAATGGGGAATGATTGGACAAAGAGTTTTTCAAAAAATTGAAGATTTACCTCAACCAGTTATTGCTGCAGTAAATGGGTTTGCTTTAGGTGGCGGATGTGAACTTGCTATGGCTTGTGATATTCGTTATGCTTCTGATA
>JAGOHU010000055.1 GCA_017995975.1 Negativicutes bacterium | reverse complement strand
GGCCCTGCTAATTCTTTAAGGAGATATTTATCTAGAATTCGAAATTTCATAAGCAAAAATTCTCCCCTAAATAATATTTACGAGCAATTCGGCTACTTGCAACCGAATCACTGTCTCCTTCGACTAAAATCTGACCTTCATTCAAAATATAAGCCCGGTCTACAATCGCCAAAGTTTCTCTTACATTGTGGTCCGTAATCAAAATTCCAATTCCCTTTTCTTTTAGATAAGAAATAATACTCTGAATATCTGAAACCGCAATAGGATCGACCCCAGCAAAAGGTTCATCTAGCAAGAGAAAAGAAGGGTTTAAAACCAAAGCTCGTGCGATTTCGACACGACGACGTTCTCCTCCAGACAAAGCCATTCCTTTTTGATTGCGCAGATGTGAAATATTCAGTTCATCCAGCAAAGATTCGGCTCGAGTTCTTTGCTCGGCTTTTGAAAAATTACTATATTCTAAAATGCTCATCAAATTTTCCCATGCAGTCAGTTTGCGAAAAACTGAAGCTTCCTGAGGTAGGTATCCCACTCCTTGGAGAGCTCTAGAGTGCATGGGTAAATTTTCAACTGGTTTTCCATTGATAAATACTTCGCCTTGATCTGGGCGAACAAGCCCTACGATCATATAAAAACTTGTTGTTTTGCCAGCCCCATTGGGCCCTAAAAGCCCTACAACCTCACCTTGGTCAACTTTAAAATTGACTCCATTAACCACGGCCCGATCGTTATATACTTTCCGCAAATTTTTTGCTTCTATCCCCATCCACGGTTCCCCCTGTCTCTATTTTTGCGGAGTAATTACCAGTGTTGGTCGTCCATCGGCCTCAGCATAGCCCGAATCTAAATCAATTGTAATTTTGGGACCAGTAATCATATTTTCCCCTTTATGAACCACTTGGGCATTTCCAGTCAAGGTAACAATCCCTTGCTCTTTTCCAGCCTTTTGATAATCCATATGATCCGCTTTGCCAATTGTACTGTGAGGCTTGCTCACAAAATCAACATTCCCTCGGCCAACCACCTGCTCTGTTTTTTGCCATGCTTCCACTTGATCAGCTTTGATCATTCCGTCAGCTCGGATCAGAGTAGTCCGACCTTTTGTTTGGATATACCCAGTCGATTGATTGTACTGAAGCCAATTTGCTTGGAGTGAATTTTCTGGGGATGAGTAATCCACTCCACCACTACCAGTAAAGATATTTCCCCCAGTGATATCCAATCGAGAGGTTACCATCTTGCTCCCATCAGAACGAGTGGCCACCACATTTCCCAAAAGAAAGCCATTATTGGTCCCTGTAAAAAATTCGAGCTGATCACCCTGAAGACGATCACCTGATTGGTTAGCCACCACTTTACCAGTAGCAGTCACTTTGCCAGCTTTCCAATCATAAGTAACCTCATCTGCTTCAATGTCAACTGGCTCACCAGACTTGGTCTCTCCAAAAGGAGTCGCTGCATATAAGTAGGCACTTCCCGATAGGACAATTCCTACAAGTAAAGCAACTACCATTTGTTTTTTGTTCATTCGAGAGTCCCTCCTTTGCGAAGCTTCGCTTGATTGCCAGTCACAGTAAGTTGATTCAATTCCGAATCGGCCTTTAATTTCTCTCCGACCAAAGTAATATCTTTATAAACAAATCTCACTCCGCCCTCAACATATACCTGCTTTTCAGGAATGAGGATGGTAGCTCTGCCTTTTGCATCAAAAGAAGCCCCTTGTTTATCTTCGCCTCGAATTGGTGCATCTAAGAAAGCTTTGTTTCCTTTTTCTTCTAAAGAGCCACTTGGTGAAGTTAGAGTCCACTCGCTTCCATCTTCTCGAAAGAAAATCACTCGAATATTTTTAACTTTTCCAGTTCGATTCACAATATCATAGTCGCCAGATTCTGCAAAAAATTCTAGCACTTTTTTTCCTTTTTCTTCATGGACAAAGTGAATTTTATTAAATTCCGTATTTTGTCCTCCCGGTTTGACAGCCGGTACGGAGCTCGGCCCCCAAAGTATATAGCCAATCCCAGCCATAACTGCCAGAACTATGAAAATGATCACATAATTAAGCCATTTACTCATTCTGCTGCCGCTCCTCCTTCCTGTTGCTCTACCGGAGTATTCCACCGTCGTTGTAACCAGAGCCATTCGTCCGGTTTCTTGCGTATTTCCGCTTCAATGGCCTCTTGAATTTGAGCAGTCATTTGATTGATATCCTGGGTAGGCTCTAAAGGTTTCCCTACCCACAATAAATGCCCTCCATCTGGTCTACGATGGATAAAGCTCGGGAAAGCGGGAAGTCCAGTCCGGCAGATCAAAGAAGCTGGTCCAGCCATACTCGAAGAAAGTCGGCCAAAAAAGGGAACAATAATCCCTTGATTGCCCCCGTCTTGGTCACACAGTAGTCCTAAAAATCCGCCTTTTCGCAAACTCCGAATTCCTGCTAAGACTTCTTTGCCATCCGGAGTACGAGGGAAAACCTCCACACCGGTGCTGCGCCGATTGCCATTTAACCAAGCATTTACCCAAGGCTGAGGTTGATATTTCACAATGGTCCCCATTTTATCACTGGCCATTGCAGCTCCCAAAGTAAGCCATTCCCAATTTCCATAATGAGCAGTGATCAAAAACCCGCCTTTTTTTTGATCCAGTTGGGCAATAAATTCTGGTGAAAAATCCAGCTGAATCAATTGATCCGTCTCTTTTGGGTTTCTGACCAATCTAGGAGTATAAAGTACCTCAAAGGCAGATCGCCCTAAATTTCGATACATTTCTTTGATTAAGTCCCGCGCTTGGTCTTCCGAGTAATTTAAAGCTTTTTGGATATGCCCGACTCCTCTTTCTCGGTGACGACCAGAGAAATAATAAGCAGCTCCGCCCAGTACAGCACCAATTCGAAGAATCCACGAATATGGAAACAACTGGACAAACCGGCCAAAGCCAAGTATAAGCCAGTATTGCCAAGTGGTTTTTTCCAAGTTGTTTCCCTCCTATTTATGATTTACTTTTGCAAATAGTATTCTACTTGCTCTTCCCATTTATTTTGAGTCTGTAAAATCTTTTCAACCCATTGACGAATTGCTCCTGCACCACCAGAAAAATCAGAAACCCAGTCTACCTGCTTTTTCACTTCATCCACTGCATCAGCTGGAGCGCCGGAAAATCCAGCTCGCAAAATGGCTGGCAGGTCAATTAAATCGTCTCCCATATAGGCAATTTCCTGGAGTTCGACTTGAGCCAACTCTGCCAATTTCACAAGACCTTCACCTTTGTCTTTGCAGCCTTGAATCACTTGATCAATTTTCAAATCTTTCGCTCGAGTAAGAACCATCTCGCTGGCTCGAGCTGTTAATATGCCAATCTTGAAGCCTGCTCGTCGAGCAATTTCAATTCCAAGTCCATCTCGTACAAAAAAAGCTTTTAGATAATCTCCTTGGGGATTAAAGTAGAGTTTTCCATCTGTAAAAACCCCATCCACATCCAATACCAACCATTTTATTTTACCTATTTTTTCATCAAGTTGCTTCATTATACAACTCCTTGGCGCAGTAAGTCAGTTAAATGAACCAACCCCAAAATTTGTCCTTGGTCATTCACCACTGGTAATATGGTAATCGGTCTTGGTTGATGATTTTCCATTAAATTCAGAGCATATACCGCTAAACGGTCAGGAGAAATTACTGCTGGATTGGCTGTCATAATTTTTTCCACTGGGTAGCCTAGCATCTCGTGACCTTTTTCTAAGCTTCGACGAACATCTCCGTCTGTAAGAAGTCCAACCATTTTACCAGACTGGTCTGCCACAACTGCAACTCCCAAACCTTTTGCAGTAATCATAAATAAAGCTTCTTGTACCGTTACTTGAGGGCTCACAATCGGTAATTCTTCCCCTTTGTGCATCACTGTCTCTACGGTTAAAAGTAATTTTTTGCCGAGTGAACCGCCAGGATGAAAAAGAGCAAAATCTTCCGGTTTAAAATCATGAGCCTGCAACAGAGCCACTGCAAGAGCATCACCCATGGCTAAAGTGGCGGTTGTACTCGCTGTTGGAGCTAGTCCGAGCGGACAAGCCTCTTGGTCTACTGCGACATCTAGAAAAACATCTGCTGCTTGCCCTAAAGTGGAATTTCGTTTTCCACTCATTACAATTAATTTAGCCCCAATTCTACTTAAACTGGGAAGAATATCTAATATTTCTGGAGTAGCCCCACTGTTGGAAATTGCAAGAACTACATCTTGCTCAGTGACCATCCCTAAGTCCCCATGAATTCCTTCGGCAGGATGCAAAAAGTAAGCAGGAGTACCAGTGCTGGCAAGAGTTGCAGCCATTTTTTTTCCAATATGACCTGATTTTCCCATGCCGGTAACGATCACTCGTCCTGGGGACTGAAGAAGCAATTCTACTGCTTGGACAAATTCATCTCCCAAACGAGCAGAGAGCTTTTGAATGGCTTCTGATTCAATTCGAAATACCTGCTGAGCTTGAGCCAAAATTTCTTCTCTTGTTCTCACTCGGTCCACTCCTTTATCCTTTATTTATATTTTCGAGCCACTCGATCAAGCTCAAGCACATCAAGAAGAAGTTCTTTCAAGTCTTTCAAGTACAACATATTCGGCCCATCGGAAAGGGCTTCTTCTGGATTGTCATGGACCTCCAAGAAAAGTCCATCCACTCCATTGGCCACCGCTGCCCGAGTCAAGCAAGGGACAAATTCTCTTTGTCCTGTTGAATGAGTCCCTGCACCACCTGGCAATTGGACACTATGAGTTGCATCAAAAATAACTGGAACTCCTAAAGAACGCATGATTGGGAAAGAGCGCATATCCACCACTAAGTTATTATAACCAAAAGTAGCTCCTCGCTCAGTGAGCATGATATTTTCTTGGCCTGCTTCGTGAAGCTTAGAGACCACATTTGCCATATCTCCAGGTGCTAAAAATTGACCTTTCTTTACGTTAACTGATTTCCCTGACTTCCCGCAAGCGTAGACCAAATCAGTTTGACGGCAGAGAAAAGCTGGAATTTGAAGAATGTCTAGCACTTTTGAGGCTTCTTCTACTTCTTCAACTGAGTGAACATCACTGACCACTGGTACACCGAGTTTTTCTTTGATTTTTTTAAGAATCTCCAGACCCTCTTTTTCTCCAGGCCCGCGGAAAGAACTAAAGGAAGATCGATTTGCTTTATCATAAGAAGCCTTAAATACAAAAGGAATCCCAAGTTCATCGGTGATTTCTTTGATTCCTTCGGCAATTTTCATTGTTCGTTCTTCACCCTCGATCACACATGGACCAGCCAATAGGATAATTGGATTCTTGCCACCTACTTCATAAGGTCCTACTTTTGCTATTTTCATATTAAACTTCCCCCATTTTACGAAATTTTTCGTTAATCGCCTCTAAGTCTTCTGGCGTATCGACCCCGATGGCTGCATGATTTACTAAAATTGTTTTGATTCGATAACCATATTCTAACGCTCGAAGCTGCTCCAAGCTCTCCATTTGTTCGAGAGGGGTTGGACTCAAGCGGGCAAACTCTAATAAAAATTCTTTTTGATATCCATAGACCCCAATATGCTTGTAAACCGGTGCAAGGCGGCAATCGGTGCGAAGATAAGGAATGAGGCTACGAGAAAAATATAGCGCATTTCCTTTTTGATCTACCACAGCCTTTACACAGCCTGGTTGCTCCATTTCTGATTCATCCATCGGCGTAATCACCGTAGCCATTGCAATTTCTTTGTCTTGGAGCAACGGCTGAATCAATCGATCAATCACATCTGGGTCGATCTCTGGTTCATCCCCTTGAATGTTAACAATAATTTGGGCATCTGGTAATTTGGCCGCAACCTCAGCTAGTCGGTCTGTCCCAGTTGGGTGATTTGAAGCGGTCATCATTACCTGACCACCAAAATCGGTAACCACTTTAAAAATTTCTTCATGATCGGTCGCCACAATGACTTGGTCTGGTAGCTTGGCTTGTATGGCTTGCTCATAAACCCTTTGAATCATTGGCTTTCCTGCAATATCTGCTAAGGGTTTTCCAGGCAATCGGGTCGAATGATAACGTGCCGGTATAATACAATATATTTTCCCCATAGAGCCTCCCAATTCAATTAAAATTATTCTTTTTCATTATAACATTTTTTAGCTCATCTTCCCTATTTTTAACAGAAAGTTCTATTCCTAATTGCCAGATTGGAATTTCATTGAACCCAAAAGATTGCAACTTGACCCCATCTTTTTCGGTGGTCACTAGTACTTTAGCACCCAATTCTTTTGCTTCTTTTTCTAAGAAAGCCAAATCGGTCAAATCATAAGAATAGTGATCCGGAAATTCCATTTTCCCTACTAAGATAAATCCAGCTTGTTTGGCAGTTTCGAAAAAGCCTTGTGGATTTCCGAGACCACAAAACAAGTAGGCTTTTTTTTCAGTATTTTGAGGAATAAAATCAATCAAATTTCCTTGCAAATCTTTTAGGCTTTTCGCTTCATGAGTGGTTTCGAAAATGGGAATCTCTGGCGAAATCGTTCTCACTTCGGCTTCGATTTTAGATAACACTTCTTGATCCACCAAGTCAGAGCGAGTAAGCAAAACCAAATCAGCTCTTTTAAGATTCTTTTTGTCTTCTCGCAAAAGCCCTCGCGGTAGTACATGATCATAGCCCCAAGGACGTAAAGCATCGATCAATACAATATCAATATCTCTCATCAAGCGCCGATGTTGAAAACCATCATCTAGAATTAATATCTCGGCTTCACTTTCCCGAATGGCTCGCCAACCACTTTGGACTCGATCGGCTCCGATCCAGACTGGAGTCCCTGTAAGGCTTTTGGCCAACTGGGTAGCTTCATCGCCGGCTTCTTTTTCATTTAATAAAAATCCTTGTGAATTGGCTACCAAATGGCTTTCAGCGAGATTGGCCTCTGCTTTATACCCTCGAGTGATAATGGCTGGTTTTTTCTCTAATTGATTGAGCCATTGAACCAAATAAAATACGACTGGAGTTTTTCCAGTGCCTCCAGCAGTTAAATTCCCTACTGAAATGACCGGAATCGGAAGCTTTTCTGCTTTCAAATAACCTTTGTCAAATAGCCAATTCCGAATTTCTGTAACCCCTTTATAGAGAAATTCTAAAAAACACAAAAGAGAGCGTCCGATATTACCAGCCACTCCCTTATGCGAACCTGAAATTATTTTGAGGTATCGGTTATGTAGACCTTGTCCTTTACGATCGGATGCCATAACTTAGCAACCTCCTCTGCTGTCCGAATTGCAACTCCTTGATTCACTGCAATCACTGCTTGTCCCTGCTCTCCCATAGCATGAAGGAGTATCGGGTCTGAAAGCAACTCTTCCACATGGCTCAAAAGAGTTTGTCCATCTTCTACTTGGCGAATTGCGCCAGTATCCAAACAAAATTCTGTAACGGCTCGGAAATTTTCCATGTGAGGTCCTACTAATACTGGTTTTCCACAAGCCATGGGCTCCATGATATTATGTCCCCCAATGGGTACAAGACTGCCTCCTACATAAACTAAATCTGAAAGCATATAAAGACCTGCCAATTCACCGATTGTATCAAGAATAATAATTTCAGCTGGGCAATTGTTTTCTGAACGCCGAGAACTCGTAAGGCCCCTTTCTGCTGCCAGCTCTTCAATTTCACGAGTTCGTTCAATTTTCCTTGGAGCAAGCATCAAGCGCAGATTGGGGTGTACTTTTTTGAGTTCCATATAGGTGTCTAGTACAACCGACTCCTCACCTGCATGGGTACTTCCAGCAATCCAGAGTGTTTCGTCAGTAGATAGGTGAAAGATATCCCGCCAATGAGTCTCAATTTCTTCGGTCCAAATGGGTTGCGGGTTATCATATTTAGTATTTCCAGTCACAATAATACAATCCGGATTGGCTCCTAAGTCCCGAATTCGATCTGCGTCTTGCTCGGACTGCATCAAAAATAGATCAATCCGGCTCAACATATCCTTAAGAAGGGGACCGAGCCATGGATATCCCCAATGACTTTGGTCACTAATTCGGCCATTCGCCAAGACTAAAGCACATTCATGTTCATTCAATTCTTTCAGTAAATTCGGCCAAAGCTCGGTCTCTACTGCTACAAATACGGAAGGTTGGATTTTGTTAATCAAATATCGAACATTGCCTTGGCTATCCGGGGGCAAATAAAACAATACATCTGCTTTGGCCAAAAGTCTTTTCGCAGTCGCATAGCCAGTGTGAGTAATTAGCGATGCCGCCAATACCGCATCAGGAAGCAAACGACGAATTTCTTCTAAAATTGGAGCCGCAGCAGCAGCTTCGCCCACCGAAGCCGCATGAATCCAGAAAACCGGTCGATTTTTAAGAGGTTCCCACAAATTGTCAGGGTAGATAAGTCGATTTTGGCGAACTCGCTCCCCTAGACTTGGGTCTTCTTTTACCTTTGCCGATAAATACCAAGGCACTAGAATTGCGGCAATCGCAGCTAGTCCATTATAAATCATTCGGAGCAAGCTCGATTCCCTCCTCTCGGGTTGTACCAAATTGGGTGTGGTAAAGGTTTGAATAAACTCCTTGTTTTTCGAGAAGCTCTTGATGAGTCCCGTGTTCCACTAATACACCATGTTGCAAAACCAAAATCACATCGGCTCTAAAAATTGTAGATAATCGATGAGCAATTACAAAAGAGGTACGATTTTCCATCAATACTTCTAAAGCTTCTTGTACCAATTTTTCACTTTCTGTATCCAATGCAGAAGTGGCTTCGTCCAAAATGAGAATATGTGGGTTTTTTAAGATCGCTCGAGCAATCGCAATTCGTTGACGTTGACCACCCGAAAAAGACATTCCCCGCTCTCCTACTTGGGTATCATAGCCTTGGGGCAAACGGTCTACAAATTCTTCTACCCGTGCAGCTTTTGCTGCTGCATAGATTTCTTCATCTGTTGCATCTAAGCGACCATAGCGGATGTTATCTTTAATGGTTCCCATGAAAAGTAACGTTTCTTGAGGCACAATTCCGATTTGTTCTCGCAAACTTTTTTGAGTAATATCTCGAATGTCGGTTCCATCAATCGAAATGGCCCCAGACCCGACCTCGTAAAAGCGTGGGATTAGGTTGACTAAAGTCGTTTTTCCTGATCCGCTTGGTCCAACTAGAGCAATCATTTGGCCTGGTTTGGCTGTGAAATTTAAATCTTTCAGAACTGGTTCCCCTGGTTTATATTCAAATCCTAAATGATCAAATGATACTTCCCCTTGAATCTGTTTTAGCTCTTTGGCTCCAAGTTTGTCTTGAATATCTGGAACATGATCCATTACTTCAAAAACTCGGTCTGCATTGGCTAGGGAACGCTGAAGAGCTGCATAAGTTCTTGAAATCCGTTTGATCGGATTAGATAGATTC
>JAGOHU010000206.1 GCA_017995975.1 Negativicutes bacterium | reverse complement strand
CCTTTTGTTAATTTTCCTGTCCGTTGATCGGCTTTTAAAACGATATTAACTGTTGCACCGATTTTTATATTGGTTCGATTTTGTCCATTCATTTATTTGCTCTCCATTTGCTTTTTAAAGCTCTAATCATTTTGTCCGATATTATTCTTTCATATGCTATCTGATGAGGCAGAACTTTGGCTATATCAGTCGTCGCTCTGAATGACTTATCATCTAGCTTATTTTTATATATTGTCCTTTTTACCTAAATAAGGGTAATGCTGTTTTGATCACTGTTTGCAGGGGGGCTGCTCTTTAGGACAGGTGGTCTTTTTGGTCTCATTTTTGGGGTGTAGTACAAAACGAAGCAGAGTTTTTAGTCTTTTTGCTCATGTAACAATCTGGTTAGTTTTTTTCTACTTTGTCAGGATTTATTTGGACTTAATGAACTGACTTGTGCTCGAGTCGTTGGCAGGTGGAAAAGATCATAAAAAAGAAAGTGGGAGTATCTGGGGTGGTAGAAAACTGATTTAAGGTAGAGGGGGGGGAGCTTTTCATAATCATTTTACAAAGTTTTTACGTAATAAGTTATTTTAAGGTTTGAGTAAGCCCATATCGAGCGGCTTGGTCTTCTGGTTCAAAGGTAAGAGCTTTTTGGAAGGACTCTTTAGCTAGAGTAACATTTTTTTGGCGGAGTGCTTTTTGGCCATCCAGCATGGAATTGATGTAGCTATCCTGCTTGTCTCCTTGGCCTGTGTAGAAGTATTGGTCCACTCGGATGAGTAGTGGGTAGTAGCCATCTACTTTTTCATAAGGGCTTGCTTGTTTTCTACCGAGGTTCATTAAGGAAAGGTCTGGTTCGTTTTTCCAAGTAGGCTTCACGTACCAATGATCTGAGATGCCCGAATTGGTTATGTTGAGAACTCCCCACAAGCCATCTTTTTTTACTGCAGTTACAGGGGTGCCAGTAGGAACAGACTGAATATCTTCAAACTGAGGCTCAATCAGCCATTTGGCTTCGGAAGAGATAATTCCCCATTTGTCGTTGACTTTTACTGGTGCACCATAGCCTGCGGGAGAGAAGTTTTTGACTTCTTGGAATTTCATTTTATTGATGGCGAATCCTTTGGAGTCCACAATTTCATAAAAAGGGATGAAGCTCAATTTTCCTTTGTCGACTTTGCCTACCAGATAATTTTTTTCACCAGGTGGGGGTAAAAGTATGGCTCCAAAATTAGGCTTTAGTAGCCAGTCGCCTCGCTCATTGATGACTCCATACATACTTTTATCTTCTAACGCAACAGCTCGTTTGTTTTCATAAGAGAAGGTGTAGCCATAGTCTCGAGGTCCTACTCGATTACCTTCTTTGTTGATATAACGCCACCGCCCAGAGGGCATTTGGATGGATGCGACTCCTTCTTTGAAGGGATGTACTTGCACAAAGGTGGCTTGAATAACAAAGCTACCATCTTGGGTGGATAAGTAGCCCCATTTGCCATCTAATTGATAGGAGGCAAGACCTTCCGAGGGGGTGCCGACTGCTTCAAAAGGAAAAACTGGGGTCTGAGGGATTCCTTGAGTATTGATCAAAGTGTAGCCCCCATTCGGAAATTTCACCCAAGCAAGTTGAGAATTGTTACCTTGGACGGAGCTAATTGCAAAGGAGTGGGCTTCTAAATATTTGGGTGGGATAGCCCATTTTTGAGTGGTTGAATCAATATAACCAAATCGTTTGCCTTCAGGCAGTTGGACAGCGAAGGGAACTGGGATTGAAGAAGGGCCAGCGAACTGAGAAAGATGGCCGATCGAAGGAATAAAAAAAGTACAGAGGAACATGAGGGCAATAAGCATAGGTGATTTTTTCATATCGAAACCTGCCATTTCTTAAAAATCTCCCGACTCACTGTGTGAATCGGGAGTTTAGTTGAGCCAATTATTGAGGTGACTTATCAGTAGGGGGCTCGGAGGGAACTCCTTTTTTTTCATTAATTAGTAGGGTTACAGGCTCTCGGACAATGGCTCCTTTGGTTAAGTGAGTCTCCAAAAAAGGAAGTAATTGATCGAGTTGTTCTTTAGAATCCATGAGTTCAATTTTCATGGGAGTATCATTGGCAGATAAAAAGCTTGATTTGCCACGTACTAAATTTTCTCCACCATAGCCAAGTATTGCTTTGGTCACAGTAGCACCGGCAATTTTTAGGCGCCGAGCTTCTTTGAAGATCGCTTCGTATAGGGGAAGATCATTTACATAAATCCCACTGGTTGTGTAAATCTGCATTCTTTCTACAGTAAGTTGGGTGAATGCCATAATAGTAACCCCTCCTTTTATTAAGATTCTCTTTTTACTTCAATGACGCTATCAATTTGTAAAATACTTTCGATCAGTATGGGAAAGGAAATATTTTTCTCCATATCTTGGAAAGTAACAGAGACTAAAGAACTATCTGCTTCGGCCTTCAATATGGTAATGTCTAAAAGATTTACATTCCATTCGGTCAGGATGTGACTGAGTTCGAGCATGGGGATTTTTTCCTGAGCAAATTCGATATACAAAGTGTGCTTGTCTTTTTTAGGATGTAAAAAGCTATCAATTCGTCCTAAAACCGAAAGAGTTATCCAGCCAAAAAGAGTAGCAATTAAAGCACTTACGAAAGAACCGGCTCCTGTGGCAAGTCCCACTGCGGCGATCAACCACAAACTTGCTGCGGTAGTGAGGCCGATGACACTGACCCCTTCTTTTAGAATGGCTCCAGCACCTAGAAAGCCAATTCCACTGACAACTTGGGCAGCCAGTCTACCTGGATCGCCTTGGTGATTGGGCATGGCAGTGGCGATGTCGACAGACAAGATCATGATCAAGCAGGAACCTAAGCTCACAAGAACATGAGTTCGTAGACCTGCAACTTTTTGCTGAGCCTGCCTTTCGGCTCCAATAATTAGTCCAAAAAAGCAAGCTAGACCGAGGCGGATCAGAATGTCTTGGGT
>JAGOHU010000205.1 GCA_017995975.1 Negativicutes bacterium | reverse complement strand
CGTGAAACATTTTCTAAATATAAAAATTGTCACCAAGGAAGAGATGTTGTCATTGTAGGAACGGGGCCCACGTTGAGTGATTATATTCCGATAAAAAATGCGATTCATATTGGTGTGAATTCAGCGGTTTTATTTGATAAAGTAACAATGAATTTTCTGTTTGTTCATGATAAAGTAGCTTTTGATAAATGCTCTGCTGAGATATTGAATGGAAAAGCTAGAATTTTTTTTGGTATTACTGGAGAGAAAAATATTATTTCAGATCAATACTTAGAAGGAATTGATTGTGAGCGTTATTATGTAGATAGTCAGATGTATTTCAAAGATTTTCCTTATGATATTTCAAATGCTTTTTTAGCAGATTATTCCACGGTTATATTTTCTGCACTTCAATTTGCTTTATGGACTAATCCAGAGCGAATTTATCTAGTTGGTTGCGATTGTACTGAATTTGGGTATTTTGATCAAAGCGAAAAAAAAAGTAAGAGTAATATAAAAAATTGGAAAATAGGCTGGGAGAAGTTCAAAAATTTTCAAGAAAGCTATTATCCAAAGACACAAATTGTCTCTATCCGTCCAATTGGATTAAAAGACTTATTTAATGAAGTTGCTAATGATTAAGATTAAGATGTAAAAAGTAAGAGAGGAGACTGAACTATGGGCGAAGGTAAAAATAAAATCCCAAAAATTATTCATTATTGCTGGTTTGGTGGCAATCCAATGCCTGATTCTTTTCAAAAATGTATTGATTCATGGAAGCAAGTGATGCCTGAGTACGAAATTGTTTGCTGGGATGAGAAGAATTTTGATCTAACCAGTGTATCTTTTGTAAGAGAAGCGGCAGAGATGAAGAAATGGGCTTTTGTTTCCGATTATGTTCGGCTTTATGCTCTTTACCATCAAGGGGGCATTTATTTGGACACTGATGTGGAGATTGTCCAGTCTTTAGATCGTTTTTTAGTACATTCATTTTTTTCAGGATTTGAAACCAAGAATCGAGTGGCTGGAAGCTTAATCGCTGCTGAAAAAGGAAATGGGTTTGTGAAAGAGCTACTTGAGTATTACACAGATCGTCCCTTTATCAAGCCCGATGGAAAGTTGGATATGAAGGCCAATCCAAAGATTATTATGGAATTTGCTCAAAAGCGAGGATTAAAGGCTCAAAATGAGTATCAGATGTTAGAAGAAGATATCCATTATTATCCAACCCAGTTCTTTTCGCCCACTTATTACAATTATGACCAGACGAAAGCGAAGCCCTGCCAAGACACCTATGCGATTCATCAATTTGCAGGTACTTGGGTGAAAAGGGGGCGCTATCCGAAATTAAATCGTCGCTTGAAGTGTTTTCGCTGGCAGGTAAAAAACCTGATTGGGGAGAATACATATTTTAAATTTAAAGAAAGCCTAGGATTTTCCAACAAGCATTCAAAAAAAGAGCTGGAGGAAGAGTATGATTAGAAAAGGTATGGTGTTGGCTGGTGGTGCGGGGAGTCGTTTGTATCCGATCACTCGGTCGGTGGCGAAGCCGCTTTTGGCGGTGTATGATAAGCCCATGGTGTATTATCCTTTGTCGACTTTGATGCTGGCTGGTATTCAAGATGTGCTTTTGATCTCTACTCCTCAAGATAGAGGTCTTTTTGAAAATCTTTTGGGGGATGGTAGCCAGTGGGGGATGAGTATTTCCTATGAGGTTCAACCGGTGCCGAAGGGAATTGCTCAGGCTTTTTCGATTGGGAAGGATTTTGCGGCTGGAGAAGGTGCGGCTTTGGTTCTTGGGGACAATGTGTTTTACGGGCTGGATCTAGTAGATGAGTTGATGGATGCGGCAAGTCAAGAGTCGGGGGCGACGGTCTTTGCTTATGAAGTGGAGAATCCTTCGGACTTTGGAGTTGTTGAGTTTGATAGTCAGAAGCGGGCGATTTCGCTAGAGGAAAAGCCGAAGAACCCCAAGTCCAATTATGCGGTGACAGGACTTTACTTTTACGACCAAAAAGCCTTTGATCTGGTGGATGAGTTGACTCCTTCCGATCGAGGTGAGCTGGAGATTACGGACCTGAATAAGCTTTATTTGGCTCAAAATGAATTGAAGGTAAAAACGCTTGGCCAAGGCTACGCTTGGCTGGATACGGGGACTCATGAGCTGATCCTCGAGGCATCTAATTTCATTCACACTGTGGAGCGGCGCATGGGCTTTAAGATTAGCTGCCTTGAAGAAATTGCCTATAAAAAAGGGTGGATCAATGCAGAGCAGGTAGAAAAGCTTGCAGAGCCTCTAAAGAAAACCGAGTATGGTCAATATTTGCTAAAGATATTAAAGTAATAGGCGGCTTGATTGTTTTAGGAAGCAGAATCGTGAGAAAGGCATCCCGAAAGAGTAGGATGTCTTTTTTTATAGGTGATGGAAATGAGAGATAAGTTGAGAAATCCTAAACGAATTTATTGGATCGTAAAGGATCAGGTTGATTCATGTAATATATGGATTGCCCCCAAGGGGCCGTAGGATGAATTTGCACCAGAGATTGGCCGGATCACTCGGTATTTTTTAGAAAATAACCCCAGCCAAGAAGAAGTAGCTAGATACATTGCTAAAATTTTTGAAGATTTTTTCAGTTTAAAACAGGAAAAAGATTTTTGGTTATCCTTTCTTTACGCTGCTCATATTATTCTAGAACGGCTTGAAAAATTCATTTGGGTTGAAGAAGAATACTTCTATCAAGGGATTCAGCTCAATGGGTTATCTTTATTTTCCTATGAAGTCCCTCTGACGATTCTCAAGGAATGTTTCCTTAGAAATGAGCAGATCATTCAAATTGAGTCATTTTTCTGGATTCAAGGAAAATGGCAATCCCCAAGAGAGTCCCTCGGAGCTCATAGCAGAATTTCAAAAGAGGAAATGTGGAACCGAAGTGAAGAGTATTTAAAAAGTATGAAAAATAGAAATTGTTATTTCTAAATTGGAAGTTAAAAATCATTAG
>JAGOHU010000204.1 GCA_017995975.1 Negativicutes bacterium | reverse complement strand
CGAATTATCTCACTCGAAAAGCGTTTCCAATACTTTCTACGACCAAGTATTTCAAAAATACCGGCCCGATGCATTCGCTCTCGCACTTTCGAGTTGGCTTCACAAACAAATACCGCAATCCCCCGTTTCCGTAGTTTCCCAATCACTTCTACCAAAGTCTCCAGGCCTGTCATATCTACAAAAGGAACATGGCCTAAGCGAATAATAAGGGCTTTCGGATCTGTATGAGTTTGGGCTAACGCTCTTTCAAAATTCTCTACAGCCCCAAAGAAAAACGGGCCTTCAATGCTATATACCAAGACTCCGGTTGGTAATTTCCCTGCTTCTTGATAAGCAGTCTCTTCACAAAGTTCATCCTCACTTTGTAGGTGCACTTCCATGGCTGAGGTCATTTTTTGCAAGAAGTGGAAAATCGCTAGCAAAACCCCCACATTCACTGCCACCACTAAGTCAGCAAACACGGTAAGCAAGAAGGTGATCAGCAAAATTACTACATCTGATCGTGGTGCAACTCGGACCATGTGGATAAAGTGATGAACCTCACTCATATTGTAGGCTACCACAAATAGTATCGCCGCCATCGCAGCTAAAGGAATATTTGCTGCAAGAGGAGCCAGTAACAGTAAAACCAATACTAGTACCAATCCATGTACAATTCCTGCAATTGGACTCGTCCCGCCATTTCGAATATTTGTCGCTGTTCGAGCAATCGCGCCAGTGGCCGCAATCCCTCCCACTAAAGGAGTACAAATATTGGCAATCCCTTGCCCGATTAGCTCTTGATTGGAATCATGCTTTGAGCCAGTCATCCCATCGGCCACCACTGCTGAAAGAAGGGACTCAATTGCTCCTAGCATGGCAATCGTAAAAGCAGGACCGATCAAGTCAAAAGCCTGATTCCAATTAAATTTAGGAAAAGAAAGCTCTGGCAATCCAATCGGAATCCCTCCATAAGCACTTCCAATCGTCGCCACTCCGTCAAATTTAAAATAAGATTGAATGAGAGTTGCAACAATCATAGCAACTAAAGGACTCGGAAGCTTTTTAAATTTTTCAACTCTCGGAAATAACAAAATAATGGCCAAAGTTGCTCCTGCAAGTAAAGTAGTTTCTAAATGTAAGCTCGGGATCTTTTGCAAAAGTTGCCATACCAATTGATGAAAATGCTCTGCTTGGACTTTCGGAAGACCTAAAAAATAACCCCACTGGCCAACCCAAATCACCACACCAATCCCAGCAGTGAAACCCACAATCACCGGGGCAGGAATATACTTAATCACTCCGCCAAACTTCGCAAGCCCTAGACAAAGAAGAATAACCCCTGCCATCAAAGTAGCAATCTGCATTCCTTCGACACCATACTTGCTGGCAATTCCAAAGAGAAGCACCACAAAAGCTCCTGTTGGCCCTGCAATCTGAAAACGACTACCTCCAAAAATCGAAACACAAAAACCTGCCACAATCGCAGTGTAAATTCCCTGTTCCGGCTTCACACCTGAAGCAATCGCAAAAGCCATCGCCAGCGGCAAAGCCACTACACCAACAATAATTCCTGCAATAATATTAGGAAGCCACTCTTTTTTTGCTAAATATCCTTCTTTTTTTGCTTTCCATAATACAATCATTGCCAAATCACCTTCTCAGAAAAAAAATAATCCGTTTCAGCGGTCTCCACGAAAATCCCTTCTTTCAAAAGTTCTCTTTGCTTCTAATCCTATGTATTTCCTATCATTTTGTCAAATTTAAAAATAAAAAAATACTTTAAAATTTCTCTTTTTATCCAAAATCTTGTAAACTAATAAAATAAGGCCCAAAAGGAGACAACACAATGAGCTCAATTCTTTCTTCCCAAGTTGATCAAGCCTTTATGTTGCTTGCTCTAGCAGAAGCTAAAAAAGCTGCCGAGCTAGGTGACATCCCCGTTGGCGCCCTACTCGTACATCAAGGAGAAATAATTGCATCTGCTCACAATCGCCGCGAACTAGACCAAAACCCGATCGGACATGCAGAAATATTAGTTCTTCAAGAAGGAGCAAAAAAACTAGGCCGCTGGCGTTTATCCGACTGCACTCTTTATGTCACCCTCGAGCCTTGCCCCATGTGTGCCGGAGCAATCCTAATGGCCCGATTAGGCCGATTGATTTATGGGGTCCCAGATTACAAAACTGGCTCTGTAGAATCACTTTTCAATATCCTGACCCACCCAAGCCTAAATCATCACGTAGAAGTCACAGCAGGCGTAGAAGAAGAAGCTTGCCGAAAAATACTTCAAGAATTTTTCCAAAAAAAACGATAACAATTTGAAAGGAATGATTTCTAATGGGAGAATACTTCTCTAGCCCCGGACGAATCCTCGGCATTATCTTATTACTCGCCACTGGCGCAATCTGGTTTTACCAAGAACATCAAAAAAATCAAGCAAGAAAAGCTCGTCGACTTGAAAAACAAAAACAATCCGAGCAAGATTCCCAAAAATAAAATAGTTTCATTTTTGCCTCACCAATCACACTGAAAATAAACGTTACTCGAAATCAGCCTTTCTGAGAAATCGACAAATTGAAGACAACATCAGCTAGGCTCCAAGAAAATACCAGCCCAAACCTTGACAAGGCAAGAGCCAAACCGATACAATAAATAAGTCCCAACAACATGGAGAGGTGTCCGAGTTCGGTCGAAGGAGCTTGACTCGAAATCAAGTAGGCGGGTAACCGTCTCGTGGGTTCGAATCCCACCCTCTCCGCCAACAAAATAAAGGCTTCCAGCGTTTTTGCTAGAAGCCTTTTTCTATGTTTATTTTTGTACAATCTTCTTTTTTGACAACAACGAAAAAAATAAAGAGCTACTCCAGCACGAGTACGAAGAGAACTGGATCGGTTACACTAAACTAGACAAAAAAGATAAGGGTACTCTACATAAAAAAATGGAGGAGATTATCATGCCCATTCGACGAACACGCCGAGTTTTTACAGACCAGTTCAAACAACAAATC